>JANQOL010000216.1 GCA_028289675.1 Pirellulaceae bacterium | reverse complement strand
TGCCAAGGCCAAGCATTTCATCAAGACAATTACCGAACGGCTCTGCGAAAGAGAGGAGCAGTGCGCGCTTCGTCAGAGAAAGCGCAGAGAGGCCGATGCCAAGACTTGGAATGAAATAGTATCAAGAGTGTCTTTGGATGTTGCGCATCATCACCTGCGTTCGCACTCAGGTCGAGCAGAGGTTCGTAACATTGCCATACCAAGACAAGTTGCTGAGCTAGCCTGCAAGAGCGCCTACAAGTCTCCTGCACACTCCAAAGCACTACCTCCAGCTCTGGACCTGTTGCAGGCGTGTGGCTTCATTCAGCAAACCGTTGGCGGTCGTGATTCCTACCACCTCAAAGGCAACCAAACAGTCATCTCGGCTGGTTCTGAACTGATCCGACTCGTTGAAGAACTTGATCTCAATTTCTGTGATATTGGGCGTGATCCAACTGAGGAAATCATCTGGCTTCGCGAAGACAAAATGCCCGGTGAAGATTACGGCAAGCGCGTCGAGTACACGGACACCGAAACGACACACCGATACCGAAGTGAAGTCCGTCAGATCAATTCGTGGCTGGATAAGGCAGACGTTTCCTTCGCACTACAGGCTGGCGAACTTGTAAGTCACATCGACATAACTGATCGCTCACTACACAGGGTGTTCAACTGTAGCCGCTTCGACCGGGGTGGCCGTTTCGGTGGTGGCTTCTGGATGAACATGAAGGAGATGACCGGCGAAGCGGTTTCGTTGTTCAGATGGTATGCCGACCTACATCACAAATGGAGTCCGGAATACTGATCGACGGCCCTCTGTTCATTTATTATTGGCCAATACCGTTTTTGTAATCCAGCTCCGGAATTTGCTCACCCGAGTATAAACACCATACTTCAGTTTGCGCGCGCATCCATCTCCCCAAGATACTACTCCAACAAGCACTGGCCCGTCATCAGTTCTCCAAATCAGTGGACCCCCACTATCTCCCTGACACGCGTCAATGCCGCCACTTTTGCGCCCTGCACACATCATCGTGCCCCCGATCTTACCGTTGTACGACGTCGGTTCATTGCAGGTTGAGTTGGAGACGTAAGGGACACCCGCTCGGAGCAAACGGGCCGAAGCGCTGCCACCTTCCCTTGTAGCACCCCAACCCGTCACTTCGAGTTCTTGGCCAGCCTGGAGTTTCCGTTTGCGCCCGACTAGCGGCACCGACTTTCCCTGCGCGTCGGTCGATAGTTTCACTAGCGCTATATCGTTGGCCGACGTCTTGCCATCGTACTTCGGATGCACGATAACTTTGGCAGCCGCAGACCACGATCCCTCGACCAAATACTTGGTCACGCCGGACTTGATTCTTACCATTCCGAGTTTGCGGGCCGGAGCAAAGCAGTGCGCAGCGGACAAAACCCATCTCTTAGAAATAATTGAGCCCCCACACAGATAGTCCTTCCCACCCAGCTTGACCGAAAACGCGACTTGCCAGGGATGCATGTCGATAGTAGTTGGCGTTCCGCCAACGATCCTTTTTCCAGGTTGCTTAATCACGTCTTCTGCGGAGCCGTTTGTCGGCAACAAAGGAAACAGTAGGAAAAAGATTGGCATCCAATTGGCAGACTGCCTCATTATCATGCGATGCGCTCCTCACTGTGTCTTGAGTAATTCGCTCGTTCTTAAATACCCCATTTTTTGTCCGTCTCTCGCGATGATTGCCCAGTCGCCAATGAACTTTACCACGCGGACCAAGGTGCCTGGTTTAACAGTGCGTCCTGACGATGAGCCATCCGTCGGCTGTGCCCGAATGGTAGCTGACCGAATGACGACATGCGTTGGTGTCTTCGGAATGACCTCGTTGGTTGATGTCAGAACTACGCGGCGAAGCCCGATTGGGAAGTCGTTACCTGCAAGCTTACGCGTTGGCTTTTGGTAGATCCCAAATAGGCTCTGACTGATCTGGGGCACGCGCTCGTCGATGTGATCCGCCAAATGCCCAACCTTGACTCTCTGTTCTTCTTTCTGCGTGGCACTGCGATGTAGAGCCTCTAGAAGCGAGTACGTTAACACGCCGTGGCCTTTGTAGCCTTCATAAGCAGCCTGTCGTGCAGCTGCTATGAGATTGTGTCCCGTTGCGTGCTGCAGCTGCGCCATTGCTGTTTGGCGAACACTGTCGGCGCCACGAACTAAACCTGTTGCTGCACTACTTTCACAGGTATCCAGGATTAGTAGTGTTTTTTGCACTGGTAGTTTGGCAAGCCAGGCCTGCCATTGATCCTGACCGATACCGTCCTTAATCACCGTCTGACCGGCGGCAAAGTCGAGTGTCTGAGGGTAGTAGTAGTACTTGCCTTCAATCGACTTGCCATGACCGGCTAGGAACAGCACAAACACGTCAGTTGGCTTGGCATTAGCCGCGATTCTTCCGAAGGCCTCTTCTATACTGTCCGCTGTAACCTGCTCGTCTGTCAAAAGCGTGGAGCTGACCTTAGAGAACAACGTGCTGCCAACAATGTTGAGGGCCCGCACAACTGACGTTGCGTCCTTCACAGCATAGCTTAGCTGATATTCCTTCTTAATATAATTATCGACACCGATTCCCAGCACATGCATGCGCGGGCGCTCTTTGGTCGTTGCACCAAACTTGTCGACTGTGATACTGAATGGCGGTGTCGCAAGTAATCCTGCGCCATTGTAGGCCGTGACCTCGATCACATTCTTCCGACCCGGATCAACGACCAACGTTTGTGTAATGCTCAACGCCTCACCAAGTGATGGCTGCGACGTTCTCTTTAAGGCCTTTGGCGTCACATCACCTTGTGTCTTACCGTTAACCCGCCACACAAGCTTTGGACCGATACCACCACCCTCGTCCTTCAAGCGCACGCTAAGGCGCACGGTTCCGCCAGCCCGTTCCGTCTTTCTCTGTAGCAACTCAATCTGGGGTGCTGGACCACTATCCAGGATCTTTCCAAGGTTTAGCTTTGACGCTGCGTCCTGGTACTTCCCCTCGGGGTCACCCTTCAGCAACTCTTCGACCAAGTCTGGGCGATACAGGTGGTCGCGGAACTGGTTTATGTCGAAAATGGCGGTACCACTCGATACATGTGCGTTCTTAAGTCCTTGGTCCGTGCCAGCAAGAAAACCATCCTCGCTCAGCGCTAGCCAAGACGCTGTGGTGCGTCCCAAAAGCATCAACAGCTTACGTCCAATATTCGCATCCCAAATACGAACCCCTCCGGGGGCGCCCGCCCCAATCACAATACGATCGTCACTAGAGAACTCCAGCCAACGGATGCCTCCGAAGTCCGCTGGCACTTGCCAGAGCTTCATTCCATTCTCGGTGTTCCACATGGATAGTTCTTTGCTAGCAACCGCTAACCTGCTCCCGTCGCTAGAGTATCTCAGAGCCGTAACGGTGCTAGTATGCGGCCCTAATGACTTAATCTGTCGGCGAGCGACAAGGTCAAATCTTGCAATTCTATTATCGGCAGAAACAACAGCAATTTCGCGTCCACGAGGCTCTATAGCAATTGCCGCTCCTGTCCACTCATGTGAAGTTTGATCTCTCTTATGGATAACATTTTCATCGACAGTTCTTGATAATATTTTTCCATTCATCGAACTCCATGTGCTGAAACTATTCCACTGCAGACTTTCGGTCCAGTAATTGGAGTTACTAAATCCAGAGCGAATAAGCAGGTTGTTCTCGGCAACTACAATCTTGCTTTCGTCGGTTGTAAACTCGTAAAAACCAAATGTTGCAGACGAGGTAATTGTTACACCCTGCTTCTGAGCTTCCTTCGTGTAATCGAATTCTGGCACCTTTATCAAGGAGATCCGTTCTCCACTCCTTGAATCCAAAATCAAAACACCATCTCCATCACCAACTGCGATGAAGCTATTTCTCGATGAAATCTTGATATTGAATCGACCTCCTCGACATCGACTGCCCCGGCCAAGATCTACCTGCCATAAGCGTTTAGATTCCTCGATCCTCCAAAGCGAAAGCAGACACTTGCTTCGCGTGATAGAGGCCGCGAGCTTACCATCCGCCGATATAGCGCCTATCTTTTCATTGTCGCCATTTCCTGTGCGGATTGACCTGAAGAGAGATACATCAGGTAGCTGCCACGTACTTAGCACGCCATTGGTATAACCTGCGTATACCTTCATTTCGGACGCAATGAAGCGGAGCGCGGCAACTGGAGCGGGTGCAGGTATAACTCTCTTTATTTCGCCAGTTGCATTATTCCAAACAACTAACCGGCCCGTTGTGTCGCCGGAAACAAGGTAGTTCCCATCGGGCGAATAGCTCAAAGACCTGATGTCTCCGGAAATACCATTAAGCGAGCCTATTCTCTGCCTTTTAGTGCGATCCCAAATGTCTATAATTGGGCCGCTTCCTCCGACCGCGAATAGCGGACCGGTTGGCGAGTGCGCGATGGCAGAAATATACTTCTTCTTGGTTTTTGACTTGAAAATTAATCTCCGCTTCCGAGTGCTCCAAATGCCGATATTGCCGGTCCAATCGCCTGCAACAAGGCTACTTGAGTCTGGCGAAATCGACAGTGATCGAATTCCACCTTCTAATGCATCCGCGAAGTTTGTTTGCCGAATCTCTCTTGTACCAATTTTCCAGCTATGTACCGTTCCGGTTTCATCTGTCGTTCCAGTATACAAGTACTGGCTATTACCAGATGCAGCCATATCAGAGACCAAGCCAGGAGAATCAAATAATCGCTTGTGCGGGCTTGCAGGTTGGGTGCGGCTTACAAAAACATGTCCGTATTGATTTGCCCAGAACACACGCTTGGCGTCTCTTGAGAAAAGTACCTTTACAATAGCGTCTTTGGCCGGGGAGCGGACATAATTAAGCACTTTGCCAGACTTTATACTCCAGATGAAAAACGTTCCATCGTATCCGCCTGATGCTGCGAGCGCTCCATCTGGCGAAACAGCAACTGTGTTGACTGGAGACTTATGATGATTGAACTGACGCAATAACCGTCCAGTCCGCATATGCCAGTACTTGATCGAACCATCAATTCCGCTTGTTAGAAATCGTTGACTCATTGGTGACCACGCGATGGACGTAACAGGGCCACTGTGCGCAATTTGCGGAATGACACGATAGGGTGATTTGGATCTGGCAGCCGCAGATACTGATGAATTAGTAATGGCAATCAGAAAAAGAATGCTTACTATGGCTGCACTTATGCAGCCGAATGAAGATGTCCAATTGTTCTGCATGAGTTTCATTGCTAATCCAAATGCTCAGCGTTATCATCGCGTTAGGATAGTTACTTCGTGAAGAATGGCCCAAGACAGTATGATCTGGAACTGTTCCTATTCTATCCGCGCAATCTTTGTTGTCCAAACGCAATTGAACTGTTTGTCTAGCCCCCATTGTCTGCACCACCGAAAATCGTTGCCGACAACATCTGAGCTTGCCCCAGTTCCTGGACCACTTGCGGCCAGAACTTTCCGTCTTTGCCGCTCACGGCGGGCTCGTTGCCGGTGAGCGGTTCGCCAGTGCCGCCG
>JANQOL010000208.1 GCA_028289675.1 Pirellulaceae bacterium | reverse complement strand
TGTGCACGTCTCGCTGGCCGCAACCGACGGTCACCGTGGGGACACCGTGTTTGACCAGCCAGTTGGCATCCAACCCGCCATTGGCCACCGAGCTGAGCGGCTCTCGACCCATGTCGCGGATGGCTTGAGAGGCTACGCGTACCACCGGCGCTTCTTCGCTCAAATGGAACGAGTCGTAGTCGACTCGGCGGACCACGGAGGCGACCACCGAATCGCCGGCAGTGTTGCGTACTTGATTTGCCGCGTCTTCAAATGCTTGTTGCATCGCGTCGGCAATGGCCGTACGAAACTCGCTGTTATGACTGCGGGCCTCGGCTTCGATCTCGACCGCTTCAGCCACGACGTTGGTCGCCTGGCCTCCGCGAATCACGCCAATGTTGCTGGTGCCACGCTGACCGGTCTTGCGGACGTCTCCCAGCCAGCGACCTTTGTGCAGCTTGGCGATGGCCAGGCCAGCGGCATGGATAGCGCTCGCGCCCTCGGCGGGTGCCAGGCCAGCGTGCGCCGGAATGCCTTGCAAGCGGATCTTCATGCGCTCACCGCCCGTCGCACCAATGGTCGTCTTCCATGGATTGCCACCGTCGAAGTTGATCGCCATCTCGGGTTTGCCGAGTTTCGAGACGGTCAAGTTGCGGCTACCCTGCAAACCGATCTCTTCCTGCACAAAAAACGCTAGAGTCAGCGGAGGATGATCGCTGCCCCTGGCAAGTGTTTCGTGCACAGTGGTCAACACGGCCGCCACGCCCGCGCGGTCATCGGCCCCCAAGCCGGTTTCAGCGTCCGCCGATACGATGCGTTGGCCGCGCTTACGCGGTTGGCAGCCCACACAAATGGGCACGGTATCCAAGTGGGCGGACAACATCACTCGCGGCTGTTTGCGATTTCCCGGTAGCCGGACAATCAGATTGCCAACTTGACCAGGTTGCGGCGTGCGTTTGTGCGCTGCGTCGTAGGAAATGGCGGACGTGGCAACGCCCATCGCGTCCAGCTCAGATTCCACCTGCTGGGCGATTGCCTCTTCTTGGCAGCTCTTGCCCGGCACGGCCATTAATCGCATGACCAAGTCGATTGCGCGTTTTGAGTCGATTGATTTCACGAAGTGATCCTCATTCTTTGCTCTCGAAGGCCAAATCGCACGGGCCGTGACGGAACTGCGACAGCTGTGTCTGAACTAACTTAGGCTGGGGATATCTCTACGACTAGGGCGTATCCCACGGGCACACGGGCTGCACGGTCACCGATGGCGGCTTCTCACCATCTTCGAAACAGGTGGCACCAGGATTGAGCAGGGTCTAGATCTTGCCACGACCTGTCGCCAGTTTGGGCTCAGTCGGACTGTTCGGAGCAGACGCCGGACGGCAGGAAGACGGGATGCACGAACGCGGGATGGCAGGAAAACAGTGCAGATGCGTGCGCCGTCAGCACCCAGGTGCCACTTCAATTGGTTCGTCGCTTATGGAGCGCTCCAGGATCTGGTATACACGTAGCTCGCTCTTTTTTTGATCGGCTTGTCGCTCGATATCCGGTTCAGCGGGCGCATCCCCGCGTATCGTCGGTACTGCAGCGTTTCACTCTGGCTGCCTGTCATGCAGTTGGGAAAGGAAAACTTCGTGTCGCAAACGAATCGTCGTTCCATAGGTGTTTTGACCGGAGGTGGGGATTGTCCAGGATTGAACGCCGTGATTCGGGCTGCCACCAAATCAGCCATCTTCTTGGGCTACGATGTGATTGGCTTTCAAAAAGGCTTTGAGGGATTGGCCGACCCCGTCCAGACCATGCCGTTGACGCTGGAAAACACGGCGAACATCCTGGATGAGGGCGGTACGATTCTGGGCTCCACGAACAAGGGACGCTTCGCAGCCAAAGTCGGCAACGATGAGACACGCACTTTGGATCCGGCATTGATTGCCATGGTTCAGCGCAACGCTCAACAACTGGGCATCGACGGACTGGTGTGTATCGGAGGTGACGGTTCGTTGTCGATCGCTAATCAGTTGTTCCAAGCTGGAATGCCCGTGGTGGGAGTCCCAAAAACGATCGACAATGATTTGGCCTGCACTGCGTTTACCTTCGGTTTCGACAGTGCGGTGGCTTGCGCCAGCAACGCGCTCGACCGTTTGCATACCACGGCAGCCAGTCACGAACGCGTGATGGTTTTGGAAGTCATGGGACGGAATACGGGGTGGATTGCGTTGCACGCTGGGCTCGCCGGAGGCGGCGATGTGATTTTGATTCCCGAGATCGACTGGACGTACGAGAACGTGTGCGCCAAAGTTCTTCAGCGTCGGCAGATGGGCAAGCAGTTTACGCTGATTGTGGTGGCCGAAGGCGCGAAGCTGCCCGGCGGCCAACTGGTGACGCTGGATTCGGTCAGCCAGCAACGGCAGACTCGACTAGGTGGCATCGGGCAACTGGTTGCCGACGAAGTACAGCGGCGCCTGTCCGTGGAAACGCGCTGCGTCGTGCTCGGCCACTTGCAGCGCGGCGGGCAGCCCACCTACTTTGATCGCTGCCTGTCCACACAGTACGGCGCTCATGCGATTCGCTTGGTCGAAGAGCAACGCTTTGGCGAAATGGTGTGCTTTGCGCCGCCGGAGATTAGTAGTGTGCCGCTGACAGATGCGGTGCGTTCAATTTCCACCGTGGATCCAGACGGTGCAGCCGTTCAAGCCGCTCGAGCGATGGCAGTCAGCTT
>JANQOL010000202.1 GCA_028289675.1 Pirellulaceae bacterium | reverse complement strand
GCTGATGAACTCGCCTGGTAAAGAACTGGCCAGCTAAGCCGCCTCGGTCGCGGCCCGGATGCGAGAGCTGGCAACAAACAAGAGCAGCGGCCGACTGTGGGCAGAAGGAACGTCAAACTTCCTCCACAACTCCAGTGCTATCGGCAAAGCGATCGACCGGCATACCTAATCGCTGCAGCATTGTCAGGAACAAGTTGGAAAGCGGCTGGTCCTCGTGTTGAATCTTCTTTTGCCAAGGCTCCTGCCCGCCTTCCCAAGCTCCACCCTGCGGATTCTCTCCGGCGTAGTTCAAATACTGACCATGTTGAAAGCCCAGGTTCTTACCGCCAGCCAGCAACAGCGGATAGTTTCGCGACAGATGAAAGGCGCTCGACGCAGAACCAAACAACAAGACGGTATTGTCCAACATGTTTCCTTCGGCACCCGGCTCCGGCGTTTCCATCAGCCGCGTTAGAAAGCGTCCGTATTCCTCGCTGAGAAATCGGCAGTAGGTGCCAAAATTCCTCCATCCATCGGCTTGTTTTGTCTCGTGACTAAGTTGATGGGTGAGTTTGAAGCCAACGGCGCGTGCCAAGTAATCACTGACGCCGATTCCGTTTTCTCTGCCCAACTGATACGTCACAACCCGCGTCGAATCCGTCTTGAACGCTAGATAGATCAACTCGTAGATCGTTTGCAGATAGAGCTTTGGATCGTCCATCGTAATGTCGAGGTTCAAGTGATCCACGCCAACCTCGGGCAGCGGAAACTCCATCCAGCGTTTGGCCTTCTGCACCTTGACTTCCGTTTCACGCACCGAGTTGAGATATTCGTCCAACGTCTGCTGATCGCCCAATGAAAGGGACTGGCGCAGCGACTTTGCATCCACGAGCAAATCGTCCAAGGCGCTTTCTGCCATAGCCAATTGGCTGGCCGCATTCTGAGTGCTTTTCACAAACAACTTATCAAACACGCGCTTCGGTCGATGCTCGGCGGGAATGGCTCGACCGGCATGATTAAAGGAAAGTGTGTGCGCACCGCGAGGCGTCCCCGTTCCCCCGTCCGTGCTCAACACCAAAGACGCAAAGCGTGTCTGCTCGCCAACATGTGCAGCGTAGACTTGATCCAGTGAAATTGAGTTTTGATAGTCCCCTCTCGGCCGTGTGTCAGCCGCAGTCAAGAACTGGTCGGCGTTTGAATGTCCGTGGTAGTTTCGGACGGCGGGATTGGAGAACCCAGACAATACTGTCACCTGGTCGCGCAGCGGCTCAAGCGGCTCGAGGCACTTCGTAAAAGTAAAGTCCTGACCGCTGCCGTGCGGAAACCAAGACCAGTCCTGGTACGCAGGATCTTCACGGAGGGGCATGGGCACTCCGTCCGGCTGATAGAAACAGGCCAGCCGTTTTGGACTCTTCCGAGTCTTCTCCGATGCCGTACACTCGAGCAAAGGCAAAGCCAGCGCCAGCCCCGTCCCACGCAGAAAACGCCTGCGATCCAACCCATTCAACGGATTTGCCATCTTTCGCTACTCCAAAATCGAGTCTGGATCTCAGCTACTCTTGAAACAGATCACTGGCCACAATCAACTGCACCAAATTCTTTAGACCATCTCCACCGCGCCTCAGCTCACCGGTGATTCGTTCGATTTCAGCACGATCTGCAAACGTGAGCGGTCGGCCGACGGCGAAGGTTGTCAGCTTGGCAACCAAGGCTCGAACAAACTGGTCTTGTCGCTCGGCCAGCAAGTAACGTTTCAAGCCGTCCATCCCAGCCAGTTCGATGTGACCATAGAGCTCGCTCGTGGAATCCACGGGTTGGCCTTCGACTTCAGTCCGCCAAGCACCAATGGCGTCGTAGTTCTCAAACGCAATGCCCCAGGGATCAATTTTCAAGTGACAAGAGCGGCAGGCAGCCTGGTTCCGATGATCCGCAATTCGCTCTTTCAGAGTAAGTTTAGCAATCTCTGGATCGGACAGGTCGATTTGTGGTACTGCCGGCGGTGGAGGCGGAGGTGGATCATTCAGAATCCGCTCTAGGACCCACACCCCGCGCTTGAGCGGATGCGAATCCTTGCCGTCCGAATTCATAGCCAGAAGTCCTGCCTGGGTGAGCAGGCCGCCGCGATCCGAATTGGGCGGAAGGGACACACGCCGGATCGCGTTGCCGCGCACATGAGGCAGCCGATAATGCCGCGCGAGACGCTCGTTTACCATCGCAAAGTCTGCGTGCAGCAAATCCAACACGCTTCCATTTTTCCGCAATAACTCGGCAAAGAACGCAAGCGGCTCTTCGGCCATCGCTTCCCGTAAGTTCGCATCGAATTGTCGGTACGCTTCTCGATCCACCTGCAGGTATTCCAATAACTGGAGACCCAACCACTGGCGTGTAAACTCTCGGCTGAGTCGCTCGGCACGTCGATCCAGCAACATACGCTCGACCTGCTGGCTCAAGACCTCTGGCTGCCGCAGCTTCCCCGCGCCCGCCAAATCCATCAACTCCTGATCAGGAACACTACACCACAGGAATAAAGCTAACCGGGCCGCAAGCTCATCATCGCGATTCTTATCCGATTCTCGGGTCAAGTAAATGAACTTGGGAGAAGCCAGTCCATTCGCCAGAACTTCCAACACCGCAGTCTGATCGTCGGGACACTCTGGTCGCAACACGTGGTATAAGGCGCACTTCTGATCGAGCTCAGCGTCAGTCAGCGGCCTTCTCCATGCGCGGCTCAAGAAGCGGTCGATGAGCTCCCGCCTGACAGGCTCCTCCCCCAGGTCTTTTTCCCCGCCCAGGACGGCGACATGCGAGGCCGGCGGCCACTGCTCATAAACCGGTGCGGTCACTTCCACATAGTCCAATTGAACTTCGCCGCCTGAGGCCGAGCTATTGACGAATTTGATGTACTCCGATGGATTCGGCAAATCGCCCAGCTGATTCACGCCTCGCACCGAATTGCGTGGGTAGATCTCACTCAACGGGATCAACCATTCAAAGAATTGTGGATCATCCGGAAGATTCTCAACCAAGTAATCGTGTTGGCTAACGCGCACAGAAGCTTGCGAGTCATTGCTGGCCTGCCAACCAAACTCTAACTGGAGGCTTGGAATGTGCCCTTCCTTCGACGATCGGCTCGCGCGAACTCGCACCCGCAAATTTCCACGTTCCGGAATGCGATCACCCAACTCGACGATCAGTCGTTGTCCAGGTGGCAAAATGGCGACGTAGTTGGAGGGCATTGGAGTCTCAATGGGCGTGTCACTTGGTGCCCAAGCGTATTTGGCGCCGGAGTAACGCCAGCGAGCTTCCGCCGTATGTCCCGTCTCTAAGTTTTTGAAATGCCCTTGGCGAGGCGGTGACCGAAAGCGTTGAATCTGCTTCTCTAGCTGCTTTTTGAGGTCCTCTGGATCATCTCGATGCTCTTTGCGAATCTTCTCCAGAGCTGCTTGCTGCTCAGCCCAGGCAGACCCCGAAGCAGCTTGCATGGTCACGCCCCAGTAGATCGGCTGCGGCTGAGGACCTTGCACCGTCGCGCGTCGCAGAGCACTGCGAGCCAATTCACGATACGTCTGGAGTTGGAGCACTGTCATGTGCAGGTGCTCGGAGTTGTTTTGAAAGCCATCTTCCGAATTCGACTCTGGCGGAAGATCCTTGGTGAATTGGAAGGGCAGACCCAACAAGTCCTGCAAAGCATAGTTCATTTCGTAGCCAGTCATGCGACGAAACGAGGAATGCGTATGATCAGACTTTTGCACCTGAGAGGCCTTCCGCAATTCAGCCGCGAGCCATTCGGTGATCATCGCGCGATCTTGATCATCCAAATCGCTAGGGTCCGGCGGCATCTCTTCCTTGCTTAGGACGGCGAATACCTCGAGCCACCAATCCGTGTCTTGCCCGTGCAGAAGATTCGGGTCGAGACTGTCGATCCTAATATTGCCTTCTTGTACGTCAGCTCCGTGGCAATCGACGCACGTTCCAGTGAGGACGGGACGGATCTTGTTACGAAACCTCTTGAGGTCAGCAACCGGCTGGCTTTCCTGCACCGGCTGAAAATCGGCCTTAAAGTAACGCGACTGCTTTGCAGCTTGCTGCTTCAATTGCTCCAACGTCGGCGGTGCTGCAGTATCGAGGATTGGACCTTGAGCCCAGGTTTGTTCGCAACAACAAACGAAAATGAGCAAGACCAGCCATCGCGAGACTGTCTTTGAAGGTCTCATATGCAGAAAGTGGGAAGCGTTAGCTCAGGAGGAATGAGCGGAGGTGGGATATCCTCAGAATAAATCAAAGCACCAACTGCCGAAAGTCGGAATGACGAAATGCCCGCAAAGTCCCGTCTATTTGCCGCACGAATCTACCCTCGTTTTTGCGTACGAAGGACGTTATGGCGTCGATTACTTGCGACGCTGCCTAGCAATGTTCAGATCTGATACCACGACTTCTCAGGTCGACGGCAGCGACCTGCCGTTGCCTGCGGGTCGCCCCTTTTCGTGGCGACCCGCGTTTGCTGTTCAAACGGCACCGCGTCAGACACGAGTCTGCTGACCAGACTGCTCCATCGACAGTGAGGTCAGCATTCAAACCAATGCATGTCGTAGGCATGGTCTCCAACAAAAACGAACTCTCGGGACGCTAAATCTGCGCTGCGACTTCTGCTGCGATTTTCTTAGCGGACTCGACGGTGCCCGCAACATCATCCGGTGCCGCAAGTGTGGGTTCGATGACAATGCTATGAATGTCGGTGAACCCAATAAAGCCGAGCAGCATTTCAAGATAGCCCTTCTGCATGTCCATGGCCCGGGCTTCGTCTGCCGAGTACGCGCCGCCACGGGCGTACACAACCGCGACGGGTTTACCAGTAACCAGCCCGCTATAACCGGTTTTCGGATCGAAGCTGAATGTCTGCCCAGGCTGGGCCAGCACGTCAATGTAGTGCTTCAGTTTGTACGGGATGCCAAAGTTCCACATCGGAACGCTGATCAGATATTTATCGGCGGCTTTGAAATGCTCGCAAACATCGACAACGGCCTGCCAAGCCGCGGCCTGTTCCGCATCGTGCGGTTGACCATGCATGATCTGATACTTGGCATCGATGGTGTAGCCATCGAATTCGGGAAGCCGACTGTCCCAGAGGTCGATGGTTTCGACCGTGTCCCCTGCGTTCGCTTGCTGGTACGCATCAACGAACGTCGTAGCGACCTCAATTGATTTCGAGCGAGATTTGCGGGGCGACGATTCGATGTAGAGTAATTTGGCCATGGTGACTCCGTAAAAGAGAGATTAAAGAGATGCGAGAATGCGGTGGATAAATTGAACACAAATATAAGCTTCGCCGAAAGAGTGAGCCCTTTCACTCATCGGTGGCTGACGCGTAGCCGCCAAAATGTGCAACGGGCGACCATGCCGGACTCACTGCGGGTAGCTGCGGATCCAAATGGGAAAACTCCTTGGCGGCGTAAGTTGGCCGGCCGTCCACCATCGTTAAAACGGATTCGATGTTTTTGACCTGTTCTTCAGGGACCGAAAAATAGTCGTCGGACAAGACCGTCAGATCAGCGAACTGCCCCGGAGCAATGCGTCCCTTGATACCGTCTTCGCCGCTGAACCAGGCACTCCCAACTGTGTAGAGCCGCAGAGCTTCCTGACGCGTTAGGCAGTTTGCTTGGGGATACAAGCGAGTCCCACCAACGGTCTTGCCTGAGATCATCCAGTACAGCGATAGCCACGGATTGTAACTTGACACACGGGTCGCATCTGTGCCAGCACCGATTGGGATACCGCTGTCAACTAGTTCTCGAAGAGGCGGTGACTGCCCAGTAACCTTTTCGCCGTAGCGCTGCAGAAAGTACTCGCCAGCAAACGCCATTCGGTTCTGAATGGCAATGCCTCCGCCCAATGCTTTGACTCGCGCAATGCTCTCAGATGAGATCGTTTCTGCATGGTCGATTGCCCAACGTCGGCCCGCAAAGTCGATCTCGTTTTGGTCCAGCTCCTCAAAGACCTCCAGCAGCTGCTGAATCGACTCGTCGTAGGTGGCATGCTGTCGAATTGGCCAATTGTTCCGAAGCAACAAGCGTGCCACCGGCAGTAGTTGCTGCCTCATGTCTGACGCCAGCTGGGGCCTGGGTGAGAGGAAGTTCTCAAAATCACCAGCGGCCCAGACCAAGTATTCACCGCCACCACGAAGCGCGTAGCCGTTCAGGGTCCGCATGGCGTGGTTGTAATCACGTTCGTTCGCTTGCAGCCAACGACGGAAGTCAACGAATTCCTTGCCCGGTGTTTGTGGAAACAGATAGACACCCACCCGCATTGGCATCTCACCGCGGCGCAAGAACTTCGGTTGCGATGTAGTTCTCAGGAAAGCTATGTCCGCCTCCACCTGCGTCAACGACACTTGTCAATCCGAACCTAGCCAATTCGTGATACCAGTGCCTGGTCGAGTTGACTTGATCCTTCACCGACATCGGGGGTAACGCACCGATAGTCTTGTACAAGATCATCGCGTTCGGTTCAGCGTAGAGCTCGGCTCCACCATCGGTAAAGACGTAGCGGCTGTCTGCATTCGGCGGCTTCGTTTCTTCGGTGATCCCAAGCGAGTCGCAACCGGCTTCGTTGAGAAAACCAACGCTGTAGAGGAACATCACGTAGACGGGAGTGTCAGGCGCCACTTCATTGAGCTCAGCAACGGTCGGAAGGCGTCGTTCTTCGAATTGATACGGCGACCAGCCGCCGATGACACGAACCCACTGCCCTTTGGGGGTGCGAGCCGCCTGCTCACGAATCATCTCCAAACCGCGACGCAGTGATCTCACTCCGTCCCAACGCAGCTCCAAATTGTAAAATCGTCCTCCGCGGACCGCATGGATGTGGGAATCGTTCAAGCCAGGAGTAACCGTCCTGCCTTTAACATCAATGACGCGTGTCCGCTCTCCTTTCAGCTCTTCTACCGAAGCGCGATCACCGACACGTACAAACCGTCCATCAGAGATCGCACAAGCTGCAGCATTTCCTTGCCCTGCGACATTGGTATAGAAGTTACCGTTGACCAGAATGGTATCGGCGACTTCGCTTTCATCGGGCACGAACGTATCGTTCGAATAACCTGACAACTTTTCATCCTGCGCGCGTATTCCGCTTGGCCAAGCGTACGCCGCGCCAAGTGCAGAAATAATGGCGACGGCTTGATAGAGTTGTTTCGCTGAGCGCTGCATGATGTCGATTTCAAGATACGTGCGTTGTGAAGAACTGCGATGTTGAGTCCATTAGCCGGCAGACGGTCGAGAGGCTGGTCGAAGCCAGCCGGCAAAACTGCGAGTCAAGACAGGCATCACAACCCAAGTAAGTGTGACTACCGCAACACCGGTCACGACTGCAGTGACCGCGACCGGATGGAGCGGTTGCAGAAAAAGGGGTAAAACCCGCGACCAAAGAAGCACGACGGGGAAGACGCCAAGCCAGGTGACCAAGGCCATCTTCCAACGAGCGGGCGTTTTTTCGCTGGCGCCGCGAAAGAATGCTTCCAATCCATGCAGCTGCCGGTGAACTGGTTCACCCTCGACGAGCTCTGCGACTTCATCCTGCCACTCGGCAAACAACTGGGACGCATAGAACTCATGCATGTGCCCCTCGCTACGGAAAGACCTCAAAATGCCGTACTCCCGGGGCCGACTCGCGTCGGTCGGGCGCAGCAAGTGTGCTCCCGTCGTTCCATGATGCCCCATTGATCGCGCGACGAACCGTTTCAAGGCCTCTTCGAACTCTGATTCCTTTCCTTCGCGCACGACGCGTGTAATGGCGCAATGGACCATCGTCATGATTTCGATCCCCGAGATCAGTTGAGTTATAAGTGCCCGATCACCCGCCTTTGGCCTCTTGCAATTTGGCGTAGCTGGTCATCAAGTTGCGGTAATTTGGCAAATGATTCGAGAGCAGGCTACCAAGTCCCTCCATGTCGTTTCGCCAGTCGCGATGTAGTTCACAAGCAACCGCGAACCAGTTGACTAGTTGGCAACCGGCTGCCTGCATTCGTTGCCACGCAGCTTGCTGCACGGTCGTATTGAAGGTCCCCGAAGCATCGGTGACCACGAAGACGTCGTAGCCGGCCTCGACTGCAGATAGGGCCACGAACGCAACGCACACATCCGTCACGACGCCCGCGATGATCAGCTGCTTTCGCCCAGTCGCCTCAACAGCTTTGACGAAATCTTCGTTATCCCAAGCGTTGATCTGCCCCGGGCGATGGATGAACGGAGCCTCGGGGAATCGCTCCGCGATCTCGGGAACAATTGGGCCATTCGGGCCTTCATCGAAACTTGTTGTCAAAATGGTCGGCAACTCGAAAAACTTCCCAATATCGGCCAAGGCGATCACATTGTTTTTGAAATCGTCCGGCGAAAAGTCTTGCACCAATGAGATCAATCCCGATTGGTGATCGACGAGCAGAAGGGCCGCCTGAGTTTTATCCAGCTTCTTATATTCGGACATGTTGTAGCTCCAACCAGAATGAGGTAATGAAGGATGCGTTTTATGGGTCGGCTTCGGCAGCTCTCGAGCACGCTTGGTACTTTTAGATTCGAAGTACCACAGTGTCCACGCCGAACAAGGCAACTGTCTGTATATTTACATGTCAACTTTCTTCGCGAAACAACGCTAATTTGGGAGGCGCTCCGTCGCCTTCTTGAGGACTTTGGTGGTTACCTCGGCTTCGCTCGTCGTTAAGTGGCCAATCAGCAACTCTTCCCAATTCTCTAGCGACTCATGAATCTTCTCCAAAGCGTTCGCACCATCACTGGAGAGCACTGCATACACCTGACGCCGATCCGTCTCGCTACGCTCGCGTGTCACCAGGTCAGCTTTGGCCAAACGATCTACGTAAGCACCCAAGGCGGAAGTCTGCCTCACCAGCCGCTCACCGATGTCGCCGATCGGCAGTCGCCCTCCAGCATCCCAAAGAATTGCGAGGATGTCGTACTGGCATGGCGTTACACCAAATGGCCTAAGAAAATCCGCAAAACGTCTCTCAAATTGATCCGACGCATAGATGGTCGTAAAGAACAACTCGCGTAAGGGTCCTTCAATGTCACGTTCGCGTTTGAGAAGGTGACCTAGGGTCATACCTGAGTTTCCTCCAGGGTCTTGGGCCAAGATCTTCGGTGCAGGGTTGGGTCGTCAAGCCAAATCGAACAGCATCAGTTCCGCGTCGGAAGACGCTTTGACCGTCAGCTCGGTTTCATCGCTGATGGCGACAGCGTCGCTTGTGTCGAGGGCATGTCCACCTGTTTCGACAGAGCCTCGTAGGACTTGCAGCCAGACGTGCCGACCGCTTGAGATCTCAAATCTCAGTTCCTTCCCGACCTGGAGATCCGCCAGGTAAATGTTCGCGTCCTGATGAATCAGCAATGAACCGTCCTTCGCTTCCCTGGAAGCCACCAGCTGCAACTGGTTCAATCGTTCAGCCGTGTCAAAGGCTCTTTGTTCGTAGCTTGGTGCGATTCCCTTGTGTTCGGGGAGCAACCAGATTTGGTAGAAGTGGGTCGCGTTGTCGGCTGAGGGATTGAATTCGCTATGCGTGATGCCGGTGCCCGCAGTGATACGCTGAAACTCACCAGGACGAAGCACCTCACCGTTTCCCATCGAGTCCTTGTGCTCCAACTCCCCATCGAGCACGTAGGACACGATCTCCATGTCATTGTGCGCGTGAGTCCCAAACCCTTGTCCCGCAGCGACCCGGTCCTCATTCATCACCCTCAGCGAGCGAAACCCCATGTGATTCGGGTCACGATAGCCAGCAAACGAAAAGGTGTGATAGGAGTTCAGCCAGCCGTGATCGGCGTGACCTCGTTCATCGGATCTTCGAATGGTGATCATTGTGCTGCCTTCCCTATTTCGTGTACATGTAAACCAATTGACAAAAAAAAATTTCCAATGCGCAGGTCGCTAGCCCAGATCAAAGAGCAAAGCGTCGGAGAGCTTGTCAGCGACGACATGCAAATGCGTAGCCCGGCTGGTTGCGATCGCATCACCGGCCTGGAGCTTGGTGCCGCTGACGGTTAACGCGCCTCTGGCGACCTGGAGCCAAGAGTGGCGTCCACTTTCGACGGTGTAATCTAATCTCTGGCCCGATTCGAGCTGCGTGGCAAAGATGTTGGCGTCCTGGTAGACCGAGACGCTGCCCTTGCGCCCCTCGGGACCGACGATCTGTTTCCATTGGTTACGTTTGTCTTCGGTTTTGACTTTGCCGTCGCTGTAACGTGGTTGAACACCTCGCATGGAAGGCCGAATCCAAATCTGCAAAAAGTGGTTTCTTGCCGTGCGAGATGGGTTGTACTCACTATGCGTGATCCCCGTTCCGGCCGACATCATCTGAATGTCATCCGGCGTAATATTGGAGCCCTTACCGGTGCTGTCCTTATGTTGCAATGCTCCTTCGAGGACATAAGAAATGATCTCCATGTTTCGGTGCGGGTGTGTTGGGAAACCGCGTCCCGCTGCGATCTGATCATCATTGATCACGCGCAGTGAGCGGAACCCCATGTGCCGCTGGTCGTGGTACCCACCGAACGAAAACGAGTGGTAGCTCTTGAGCCAACCTAGGTCCGTGTGACCGCGTTCGGCAGCCGACCTCACCAGGAAGTCGGTCGTGTTGTGGTTCACTTGTTCGCCGGCCAACGCCGTTCCTGGATGCGCGGCAATATGGATGAGCCCCGCCGTCGTCAGTGACAATGCGTTTCTTCGATTCACTTCCATTGCCTAAGCTCCTTTTTATTTTACATGTAAATCATCTACCCAAAAAAAGTCAGCCCTGGACGCCGCTACGAACTACGCCCAGGGTACGAATCATCGTCCGCAGATCGCTCTTGTTCACGCTTTTAAGCAACGAAGCATGCAGATCGAGAACAGGCTGGTCCATCCTTTTCAGCAGCTTGGCTGCTGCCGGCGTTAACTCGATCTCAAAGACACGTCGGTCCGAACTCGATTGCGTTTTGGTGATCAGTTCCAGTTTCAGCAGTTGATCAACAACTCGAGTGATCGCTGGCGCCACCTGGATCATCCGCTCTGCAATCTCCAAACACGGCATTGGCTTGCCCTCGCCACGCAAAATCCTCAAGACGTTGTATTGGGTCAATGTCAATCCATAGTCCCGAAACAGCCTCGCCAATCGGTTTTCGAGCAAATCTGTCGTTCGCATCAACGCGAGCATCGCTTCCTGTTCGACCGAATCGAACGGACCACGCTTCTTGAGTTCTTTCTGAAGTGATGGTGGCATTGGTCAAATCCCTGAACGCCAAATAGTTTATATGTAAACTTTCGGCAGGTCAAGTGCCTGTCATGAGGAACTTTCCAAATCAATGCCAGAACGGCGAGAGAGGCGGCATGGAGTTGAACCAGTTCACCTTGCGGGCGCGTCCGGAACGATCGGACTGCATTGACTTCAGGCTGTGTCGGACCGCACCCAACCTAGGCGGATCCCCGTCAACCGGCTCGCTAGCAACAAGTGGGTTCCCCGACAACCTTATCGCGGAAAGCGCGTACGCAGATCGGTTCTCGAACGCCCCGACCGGAGCGTCTGAACAGGGACAGTTTTTGGATCATCGCTTCGTGCACCTCCGTGCCAGCCGCCAGCAGCACCATGCCCTTGGCGTCCTCGATGTGCGACTCCAGCACCATGCCTTCTTCCAACTCACTGATGGAAACTTGCAAGCTGACGCAATTCGCATCGATGACGTCCTTCAACGCTTCGACCACTTGCAAATCATAGCGATCGCGGTCCTCGAGCAGCCTTATTGCCTCAAACCTGCCTAGGCCTTGGTGAAATCGTTGGTAATCGCCGACGGCACGCAAGATGCGTGACGCCATCGGTGGGTCGGACTGTGGCGGATCGAATTGATGTGCGATGACATCGGCGACCGCCTTCAATCGAGGTATTTCGGAGACGAGCTCGCATCCCAGTCGAGGCGTTTCGGAGACGAGTTGTTCCTCTTCCAGGCTAAGTGCTTCACCACGCAGATAGCCAAGCACGGTCTCCTTGGGGACCGACACACATCCCAAGCGCATGAGCATGGCCGCGATCTCCAGCTGCCAAGCGGGCCCTTCGCCAAGCCGATCGGCGACTTGTCCAACCAACTGCCGCGCCTCTTGGGTCATACCAAACGCTTCGGGCATGGCCAGCGACAGGACTTGGGTCAAGACTTTGACGCTGCCCGCCAACGTCTTGCTCAATAACTCGGCTTCAGCGGTGACCAACCGATACTGCTCCAGGGCGGCGTCCAAAGCCAAAGCCAACTGATCGGGCGGGCAGGGTTTGCTGAGAAAACGAAAGATAGACCCTTCGTTGACAGCGTCGACGGCTGTCCTTTGATCCGCATTGCCGGTGAGCATCATGCGGACCGTTTGCGAATCCATCTCGCGAACTTGCTTGAGCAATTCCAGCCCCGACATCTCGGGCATTTGCATGTCCGAGACAATGACCGCGAACGGCCCCTGTTCGCGCATTGTTTGCACGGCGGCCTCGCCACCCACAGCCAGTTCCAAGTCGTATTTCTTTCGCAAATGCCGCTTGAATCCTTGCAGCACGTTGGGCTCGTCATCGACCAGCAAGACTTTTTGACTCATACTCCGGCTCCTTGATGGGTCAGAGCTTCCCAATGTTCTACCCGGTCGGCCAAGCCCAGACTCTGCAAATAGTTCTGATCCAGTTCGAGCTGCGTATTCGTCCGGTCGCCTGGAAAGTGAACGTTTTGCAACACATTAGCCACGTGGATGGCCGTCACCGCGCTGAATCCTTGGCTTTCGCATTCCGAGGGACGGTGGTGGAATGTGACGGCTTCGACGATCGGATTTGGCAATCCCCACAGGCCCAACAAATGGGCGCCGACTTCTGCGTGCGTCGTGCCCAAGGCGCGCTGTTCCGCCTGCCACAGCGGCATATTCTCGGCGGCGGCAAGTTGGCACGCCTCGGAAAACTGCTCTGTCAAGTTGACCGCCAAGATCAGCTTGCCCACATCGTGCATCATGCCGCCAATAAAGGCAGCGTCCACGACATAGCCAGCCGCGGACTCCGATTCGGCAATCGCTTTGGATGCGGTGGCCACGGCCAAGCTGTGCTCGATCGAGTCTTCCAAAGAAAAGCCGGGAATGCCTGGATCTTCGTATTTGGAAAAGGCGCCCGCGCTCAATACCAAGGGCTGCAGGATATTCAGGCCCAGTAGAGATACCGCATGCTTGGGACATGCAATGTGTTGCGGCAAACCAAAGAAGGATGAATTGACCAACTGCATTACTTTAGCCGTCATCGCCACATCGGAACTGATAATGTCCGCCACTCTGTCCAGCGACACGTCATCCGATTTGATCTCCTGTACCAGTTCACCATAAATGCTCGGCAAACTCGGCAAGGACTTGATCTTCGCCGTCACCTCTCGCAATGCAGTGGCTTGTAGCTGCTCGTGCAAGCGGCAAGACCTCTGGATGGTATCGATCAGTACGTCTGACTCACAGGGCTTGGACAAGAATTGATGTGCCGGTCCGATGGCGCGGAAAATCTTTTCATGCTCGCTCTGTCCGCTTAGGACCAGGCGGACAGTATTGGGGTACTTCTGTGAGACCTGAGACAACAATTCGGCTCCGTCGATGCCCGGCATCCGCATATCAGTCACCACAACATCAAACGCTTCTTGCGCCATCAATTCCAAAGCGGCACCGCCACCGTGGGCGAATTTCATATCCCACACTTTGCGCTGCCCGCGCAGCATTCTCCGCAATCCCGACAAGACATTCTCTTCATCGTCTACGAACAAAACTCTAGTGTTCATGATTGTTGGCCTTTCATGTACGGATTGTCTTCCGGCCGCAGTTTCTGCTCAGTCCTACTCGGCCCGGGCTGGCAACTCACTCGGTCCCGATGGCAAGCTCAATCAGCGACTTGCTCACAGGCGACCTCCTGCTGGATCGGCTGGCTGGCCAGCGGTAGTCGAATGACGAATTCCGTTCCAGGATTGTGTTCGGTGTCCCTCTCGACACGACTGAACTCCGGTGACTGCATCGACATGAGGCCGGACTCAGCTGCCCGGGCGGCGGGCGCAGCCGGTGACACGGCGTGAATCGAGCCATCATGCTTGCTGACAATCACGTCGTAGACAAACGCCAGCCCTTGACCAGATCCCTTGCCGACTTCTTTGGTCGTAAAGAACGGGTCGAAGATCCGCTGATGGATCTCTTCTGGAATCCCAGGACCGTTGTCCGCGATCCGAATTTCAACAGCGCATTGGTCGACAACTTGCGTCGAGACGCAAATGTGTCCGCCGCCGGATGAACAGCTCTGTTCTAGGGCCTCAATTGCATTGCCCAGCACGTTTAGCAAAGCTTGGTTGATCTGCCCCGCCAAACACATTGTCCGAGGCAAATCGTCCTGCAGATCCAGTTGAATCGTGATCTGATCGCGGTATTGCCCTGCCGTCACGGCCAGTAAGTCGCGAATCGACTTATTGAGGTCTACAGAGCATTTAGACTCCGCCGGCGGCTGGGAAAACTCCTTCATCGTTCTCACGATGGTGGAGACGCGCTCGATGCCTTCCACTGATTGTTGGATGGCCGCCGGGCACTCCGCGCGCAGAAACGGCAGGTCCGCCAGCTCGCTTTGTTCTTGAATCTGCGTTAACAACTCGTCAGTTGTCTGCTGGTTTTCCAGCGCGCCGGTCAACTGCTGGTAGAGGTCGATCAGCGTTGCCAGGTCGTCGAAGGCGCCCTCCAAGAACTGGATGTTGTTGCCTACAAATTGGATCGGAGTATTGATCTCGTGGGCCACGCCGGCGGCCAGTTGGCCCACGGACTCCATCTTCTGGGCCTGGCTGAGCCTCGCTTCCAACTTCTTGCGTTTGGACAAGTCGCGCACGAGTGCCGTAAATGAAGTGCACTCCCCCATCGAAACTCGACTGACCGCCACCTCGGCATAAAAGGTCTCGCCCGCCGCTCTCCGTCCGCGACATTGCACCGGTTCAGCCATCGCCACGTGTTGTACGATGGAATCTTCGCTGGCATCCGATGCGGGCTCGCCTGCGGGAAAAAGCAACTCCCGAAGATCGTCGGTCGATTGAAACAAACTCTGGAAACTCGCAACCTGGTCGGCGGTCGTGCGAAAGATCCGCTGGGCCGCCCGATTAAACGTCAGGATGTGTCCTTCGTCTGTGTAAGTGATAATGCCCTCGGCGGCCGTGTCCAGAA
>JANQOL010000200.1 GCA_028289675.1 Pirellulaceae bacterium | reverse complement strand
ACCGTCGCCAGATGCGGGATCCAAGGCATCATGCATCCCGTCTCGCGCAAGGTGCAACTGGCCGTCAGACACGCGATCTTGACTCTAATCTTGCTGGATGCCGCGGTGGTTTTGATGTGGGCCGGGCCGTGGTTTGGCTGCGCCGTCGTGGCCCTGTTGCTGCCAGCCCTGACCAGCGCTGTTCGCTTTCGTTCAACCTGAGCAACGCATTGCATCTTGAACGACGCTCGGTGGGTCCGCACGTACGCTACTACAACGCTCCGAAGCCCGTCAGGATGACACGCACGGTCCGCGCCATGATTCTTAAGTCGTTGCCCAAGCAGCAATTCTGCAGATAGAGCAGATCGTAGGCCACCTTGCGACGATACGAAGCCAGATCGTTGGCGTACCCGGCTTCGACCTGCGCGATGCCCGTCAAACCCGGCTTGAGCCCCAACCGCTCCAGGTAACCTGGGATCTTGGTGGACAACTCCTGCATGTACTCGATACACTCCGGTCGCGGTCCAACCATGGACATCTCCCCGCGTAGAACATTGATCAACTGAGGCAGTTCATCAATCCTCATCCGCCTCAGCAACCGACCGATGGGCGTCACGCGGCTATCACCCGATTGAGCTTGGCTGGGACCGCCTTGGTCGGCGTCCAGGTACATGGTTCGCAGCTTATAGATTCGAAATGGGCGTCCGTAGTTCGGCTCTTTTCGTCGGCAAGACGTCACCGGATCCTGTGCCAAGCGCGTGTTTAGTCCGACGCGTACTTGGCTGAAAATGATCGGTCCACGCGACGTGAGCCGAATGACCAGCATGGCGATCAACATCAGTGGCAGCGTCGCGACCAACAGCACGCTAGCCACCACAATGTCCAGTAGACGTTTGACGCGTCTCGTCCGCGGCAAGAGGCATTGGATATTTCGGCGGTGATTGGGCAGGCCCAACTCGACCAACCAATCGGGAACGGGATGATCCCATAGATCGTCAGCCAGCAGATCCGCCTCGGTCACGGCCTCCAATCGTTCCACGACGATTGACTTATCGTCCGACGCTGATCCGGCCGCGGTTGCTGCCTGGAAGCCAGCAGCGTTTGGCTGCGGCGCGAATTGGGAAGACGAGCAGGACATGGATCAGCGATGCATTCCGACCAGAGAACAAGCTTGACACAGGAAAAACCTAAGTCGAACCTCGCTCGCGGGCTGAACAATTGCTTGGACTCAGGCTGCCAGCCATTGCCAGGACGCGCTCCGTTCCGCACAAACCCTACAACCGCAACTCCTCCGATTGCGCACCACCAGCGAAAGACACGCGGTAATTGTCAAGCGCATTGGTGTAGCATATTCCTTTAGCCACGTTTGACCTTGGTCTTCTTGCCCACCCCTCCTCTAACTAAACGTCTCCATGACCGAATTCCGCTGCCTCCTGGTCAAACCGCTTCAACCCGATGCACCACCGGGATCACCTACTGAACTCGTGTTGACGACACAACCCGCGGAAGCGCTGCCACCGGGCGAGGTGACGATCCAGGTGTCGCATTCCTCGCTGAACTACAAAGACGCGATGGCCTCTCGCGGGCATCCTGGGGTGGTGAAGCGTCTCCCGCACATACCCGGAATCGACGCGGCCGGTGTGGTGCTGGAATCAAGCGCGCCGCAGGTCAACGCGGGAGATCCCGTCTTGGTGACAGGTTATGATCTGGGCCAAGGTCATTGGGGAGGGTGGTCGGAACTGATTCGTGTGCCCGCCACCTGGGTCGTTCCTCTGCCCCCGACATTGTCCGCCCGGCAGGCCATGAGCTTGGGAACCGCGGGCTTCACGGCGGCTCAATCCGTTCTGGCATTGCAGCAGCACGACGTCTTGCCCGGCAGCGGCCCGGTCGTGGTCACCGGCGCGACGGGCGGAGTGGGCAGCTTGGCGGTCCGGATGTTGGCTCAGCTGGGCTATGAAGTCACCGCGATTACCGGCAAAGCGGAGCAACATGCCGCCCTTCGCCAGGCCGGCGCTTCTCAGATTATGTCGCGCCACGATATCCAGCTGAACGCCCATAAACCTCTGCTGTCCGCCCAGTGGGCGGGAGGAATCGATACGGTAGGCGGCGATCTGCTGCCTTGGTTGCTTCGCGGTTGTCAGTACGGAGGCTGCGTCACCGCATGCGGACTGGTCGCTGGCAGCGACCTAGCGATGAGTGTCTATCCGTTTCTGCTGCGTGGAGTCAGTCTGTGTGGGATTGCATCGGCCGACTGTCCGCGCGAGCGCCGAGAGCGCATTTGGCAATTGCTGTCCCAAGCGTGGAAGCTCGAGGACACCGATTCCTGGGTCACCGACGTCGATTGGCAAGAACTGCCGCACCAGATCGAACGCATGCTGGACGGGCAAGTGGTCGGTCGAACCGTACTGCACACCGGCTAGGAGACAGCTCAGTGCGTTTGGCGGTTCGTCAACTGACTCAAAGCGTCTCAGGTTAAGCGGTTTTCCGAGCCGCATCCAATAGCTGAACAATTTTCTCCTCGGCCAACTGCAACGACTGCGCGGCCATGCGAAAGTTCATGTGCCCCGACACTTCCGGCTGTATCTCCTGGAACAACTCGGTAGCACGGCGCAGACGGCGCAGCTTTTTCTTGGCCATCTTGACGTACGCCTCCCCGTCATCGGCGTCCAGTGCCGGGCCGAGCGCCAACATAAAGTCGTACAGATCGCGATGCACTGAAGCTAACTCCTCATCCTCCGCCGACTCGTCGCAGTGTTTTAAGAATGTTCGCACCATCCACACATGAGCTATTTGGGCATCGACGGCGCGCATCAGATCTTGCGGTGACAGCGCGGGTTGGGACGTCATGATTGCGGTTGACCTATGTGCGTGGGTAGCTGTTGAGTGCGTTTCGGCCAGACGAGAAGCTTGCAGCGTCCATGAAAAGGTTGCCAAATCGCCCAAAACCGACCATGAAAAAATGGCTGTCAGGAATCCACACGCCATGGCGATAATGGTCCTAGGCTCGTGCTCGTCCCGCTGCCAGCATACCCGGCGGCAGGAACACTCGCCTGACCCAGCCAATGTAGGCCATGGACTCGCACTGGTGGCTGACCACATCTGCTGGCTATAGTATGAAACTCGATCCGCCGTCCGCTGCGGCTTCCTTAAGCCGGCTGGATGGTTCGCGATCGACACCACTCCAAAAGATATCTTGGTATGCCCGATCTCATTGCTCAAGGACCCCGACCGGAGGATCGCTGGCGGCGCAGTCTGCCGGAACCTGGTGTGGAGTCCATCTTAGGCCGGACTTCGGAGCCGTGGGCCGTCGCCTGGGATGACCGTGTATCTCGCAATCACGCCAAAATGCGCTGGAACGGGAATAAGCTGGAGGTTGCCAAGCTGGAGCAAGCCCGGAACGCCATTTTTTTTCGAGGTCAGCAGCGCGACAAGTTCTTGGCTTCGGTCGGCGAGCATTTTGTGATCGGCCAGACTACGTTCACCGTGTTGGATCAGCAGGTTCAGCTGTCCACCAATGAAGCGCCGGTCTTTGCGGAACAGACTTTCTCGGCGCACTTGCTCCGCCAAAACAAATACAAAGACGCCGATGAACGCATCGAGGCCCTGGGTAAGCTGCCGGAGATCATCGCCGGCGCCAGCAATGACAAGGAGTTGTGCGCCAGGATTGTCAGTTTGTTGTTACAAGGAGTGCCCCAAGCTTCTTTCGTCGCCATCTTGAAACTCAAAGGCAGCGAGGATGGTGGCGAGGGTTCCACCGACAGTCTGACGGGACTGACGATGGTCGAAGTCCCCGCCGCGGACGAGACACATGTGGACGTGCACTTTAGTGCTGACCTGGAAGTCTTGCATTGGGACTGCCGTCAGATCGCCGGGAAACACGTGTCTCCCAGCGCGAGCCTAATTCGCTCCGCCACTCAGACGAAGGAAAGTGTCCTGCACGTCTGGAATCGATCGGTCACCAATCCATCATTTACGCAAAGTGAAAACGCCGATTGGGCGTTTTGCACGCCGGTGGTCAGCGACGCGTGTCCGGGATGGGCAATCTATGTTGCCGGCGAGTTTTCCGGCGCGGCGGTAACGCAACTGGAAACCACTGACGGCGAGGCGGAAGCCCTGCAAGACGACTTGAAGTTCACCGAACTGACGGCCACGACGTTGGGGGCCCTGCGTCAAGTCCGTTCTCTGCAACGTCGCCAGGACAGCTTGAGGCACTTCTTTGCACCAGTAGTCATGGAGGCGTTGCGGGGTCAGGATCCAGAACAAGTGCTGGAACCGCGAGAGACAGACGTGTCCGTCCTGTTTTGCGACTTGCGAGGCTTCTCACAGCGCAGTGAGGACTCGGCGGACCGCTTGTTGGAATTGCTCCAACGGGTCAGCGACGCACTGGGAGTGATGACGCATCACATTTTGGCCAATGGAGGAGTCGTTGGCGATTTTCACGGTGACGCGGCCATGGGTTTCTGGGGTTGGCCCATTGCCTCCGAGCAATCCATTCAACTGGTCTGTCAGGCAGCGTTGGCGATTCGCCACGAATTCGAACTGGCGTCCAAACAACCGGATCATCCACTGGCCGACTTTCGAGCCGGTTTGGGCATTGCCTCAGGGCCCGCCGTGGCAGGTCGGATCGGCACGACGGATCAGGTCAAGGTCACGGTGTTTGGTCCCGTGGTCAACCTGGCCTCGCGTTTGGAGGGTATGACCAAACAACTGCAAACACCGATCCTGGTCGACGAACCGACGGCCGATTGGGTTCGTGGGAACGTTCCATCGGACATACTGCGCATTCGGCGAGTGGCCAAAGTGCTGCCGTTCGGTATGCAGACTCCGCTGGTTGTCAGTGAATTACTACCACCGGAAGGTCCCAACAGCATCTTGCTGGACGAGCATGTCGCCGCGTACGAAGAGGCGGTGGAACATTTTCTCGCCGGCCAATGGAACGACGCTTTCCGGCTGTTGCATCAAGTTCCCGCCGAAGATCAAGTCAAGGACTTCTTGACGGTTTTCATCGCCCAGCATCGCCGCACGCCTCCGGCCGGTTGGGAGGGCGTCATCGAACTACCCGGCAAGTAGACGGTTAGCGCTGCCAGTGCACACGGCAGGCCAACCCGAGATGATCCGACAGCGACCCCTGTCGGATACGCTCGTCCAAGAAGGGCAATGTGCGCACCTGACTGAAACTGAGTTCCAGAGCGCTGTCGGCTGCAGGCTGCCTGGAAAAGATGTAGTCGATGCGGCGTCCACCAGTTTGGCTGACCGCGTCACTGGTACCACTACTCTCCGGCGCCACCGCGAGTCCAACATCTTGGCAGTCGCCCACATGCTCGCGCAAGGTCTGCTGCAGCCGCTCGTACTCTGCCGACTGGTCGGCGGCTACATTAAAATCACCCAGCAACAACATGGGCCCATTTGGCTGCGCGTGCTCAGCGGCAAACCGGGCGAATTCTTCCATCTGATGCCCGCGTGTTCGCGGATCGCGGCTCTCCAAATGTGTTACAAAACAGTCCATTTGAACATCCGGTGTGTCGGAGATTTGCAGCCGCGCGTGCAGCGCACCTTTCGCGGCAAATCCGTCGGCTTTAAAACCCGCAGTCAAAAAACGAGTATGGTGCTGAAACGTCATCACGTGGGTTTGCGTTGCCGGAAATCGACTTAGCAGCAACAGGCCGCCGCTCACCAAATGCCGACCGGATCGCTGAGGCCCGTGAACCACGTACCATGGTTTCGAAGACTCGCTCTGGGCCGCCTGCAACATGGCATTTGACAACTTCTTGTCAAATGCCTCGTTGATGCCAATCACGTCAAAGCTGGCCAACTGCCGGCCAATGGCGGAGGCGCGCAATTCCGACTGCGAACGCTGGCCGGCGATACCCCGCGCGGCACTGGGCAGCAAATGCACGTTGTACGTCAACACATCAAACGCTTGCTCCTGCTGCCCTGAAACTACTTGGCCTGATGCCAACGGGTTGTCCATGACGAGCTGCGAGCCGAGTAAAGATTCTGCGCCGATCGATTGCTGCTGTTCGTCAATCGCTGTTGACGGCGACTTCGTTGTCGACAATTCCGGTCTTCGCGAAGAGGTTCTCGATGACCATTGCACACAGCCCGGACAAACCATCATCCCAACCGACCATACGCAGATCCACCGGATCGTACACGGCAAGGAAGCTGACTTGCAATAAGTCGCGAGGAGACGCATGATTCGTCGGGCGGGCAAGGCCTGATAGCAGAGAATCTGTGGCGGAGACATGGGGCGCGCTGAACACGGCACCAACAGCTATCATCGACATTTCGGCGGCCAGAAGCCGAAAGAATCGCGCTAAATCGCCGTTTTGACACGCTGGCGGTACGGCCTATCGGCAATCCGTGATTCGAATACAACCACCAGCATTGATCACACAAGCCATCAGTCCGTGCGGCTCGCGCTAGGACAGCAAATCCGATACGACATGACCGTGGACATCCGTCAGGCGGTAGTCTCGTCCCTGGAATCGATACGTTAGGCGCGTATGGTCAAATCCCAGCAAGTGCAAAATCGTGGCTTGCAGGTCATGCACGTGGACAGGATTTTCGGTCACGCCGAATCCCAGTTCGTCGGTGGTACCGTAGTCCAGCCCCCCTCGCACGCCGCCTCCGGCCATCCACATCGTGAAACAATCAGGATAGTGGTCACGGCCCAGAATCTTGCTCTTGGCCGTCCGGCCTTCCCGAAACGGTGTGCGGCCAAATTCACCTCCCCAGACAACGAGCGTGTCATCCAACAGTCCGCGTTGACGCAAGTCTTTGATCAACGCTGCCACGGGTCGATCCATAGTGGCACATTTGTCGCGCAGACCTTGGTCGATGCCCGAATCCGGTCGAGTTCCGTGGAAGTCCCAGCCCCAATCAAACAGTTGGACAAACCTCACACCGGATTCAATCAATCGCCTCGCCAGTAGGCAATTATTCGCCAAACTGCTGCCCCCCGGTTCGGCCCCGTAAGCATCTAAGGTTGCCTGAGTTTCCTGACGGATGTCCATCACCTCAGGAACACTGGTTTGCATTCGAAACGCCAATTCATATTGGGAAATCCGAGTCTGCGTTTCGGGGTGCCCCATCTCCTGGGCCTGAAGCTCGTTTAGTCGATTGAGAGTATTCAACGTTGCTCGGCGCAGACTCCGATTCATTCCCGGCGGGTTGGACGCAAACAGCACGGGGTCGCCCTTCGAACGGCACTGCACTCCTTGATAGACGCTGGGTAGAAAGCCGCTGCCAAACGAACTCTTCCCGCCATTGGGCTGCACTCCACTGGAAATCAGTACCACATACGCGGGCAAATTCTCATTCTCGGCGCCCAAGCCGTAAGTGACCCAAGAACCCATTGATGGTCTGCCCGTCCGCGGTGATCCCGTGTAGATCAACAACTCCGCCGGAGCATGGTTGAACTGGTCGGTGGTCATCGAGTGCACACGGCACATTTCATCCGCGATGCCACGTAGATGCGGGATCGCGTCCGACATCCAACCACCGGACTCGCCGACGCGACGAAAATTCTGCGGCGTGCCTAGCAGTGTGGGTGTACCCGAGGTGAATGCGAATTCTCGGCCTTCGAGAAAGGACTGGGGGCAATCTTCGCCCGACCGACGCCGCAATTCTGGCTTGTAGTCAAACAAATCCAGATTGGGCGGCGACCCAGTCATATGCAAATAAATCACGCGTTTGGCACGCGGCTCAAAGTGCGGTTGGCCCAGCGAAACCGCTGACGTCTCGGTTGCCGCCGCCTCGCGGTTCAATAGATCACTTGCGGCCAGTGCGCCCAATCCCAAACCCGCATCGCGCAAAAAGTAACGGCGAGTTCGCAGTTGCAAATGCTGCCAAGAAGGGTTCATAGCGATTCTCTTGAGGGCGTCCAGGGTTGCAGTCGTCCGCTGTGCGCGGTCACCGCGCGCTATCGTTTCATTAAAACTTCGTCCAAGTTCAACAGCACGTTGCAGACGGCCGCGAAGGCCGCCAACTCGACGGGGTCCGCGTCGTTGGGCAATGCGCCCAGCGGCTCCGTCGCCAAAGCTCGCGCGGCGTCGGGATCGCCGCTCAGCTGACTCCGTGCTTCTGACAAAAGTCGGTGCAGCAGCTCCAGTTCCTTCGTACTGGGAATTCTACCGGTACAGTGCTCGAAAGCAGCCTCCAGCCGCTGCCGCTCGTCGCGCGGCCCCTGCGTGTGCAAAACCACCCGTCGAGCCAGCGCTTGCGCCGCCTCGACAAAGCCAGGATCATTCAAGGTCACCAACGCTTGCAGAGGCGTGTTAGTGCTGTCACGCCGCAACGTGCAAACCTCGCGGCTGGGTGCGTCGAAGGTCGCCATCGACGGATAGGGATTGGACCGTCTCCAACTGGTATACAGTCCGCGTCGGTATCGGTCCGCGCCCTGGCTGGGTTGCCAATCCGTAGCGCTACCAAACGCGGCCTTCAATCCCATGTCAGGCTGTGGCGGCCGCACCGGCAGGCCAAACATCTTACGGGACAGCAGTCCAGAGGCGGCCAGCGCCTGATCCCGAACCATCTCGGCGCTCAAGCGAACGCGAGGTCCACGAGCCAACCAAATGTTGTCCTGATCTTGTTGCAAGGCCTCTGCAGTTACCTGGGACGTTTGACGATACGTTTGGCTGGTGACCAGCAGCTTGAGCATGCGTTTTTGGTCCCAATCACTGTCCATCAACTCACAAGCGAGCCAATCCAAGAGTCGTGGATGGGACGGCCGATCTCCCTGCGATCCAAATTCCTCACTGCTGCGCACCAGCCCCAAACCAAACAGCGACTCCCACAACCGGTTCATCCACACCCGCGCGAGAAGCGGATTGTCCCGATCGACCAACCACCGCGCCAAATCTAGCCGATTGGCCGGCATGTCGGGGTCTTTCAAGTCCAACGCGTGCAGGGCCGCGGGCGTACCTGGTTCCACCCGCTCACCCAGCGATTTGTAGTTCCCACGAATCTGGACGAACGTTTCGCGTTGCTCGAGCGGCGGCATCTCCCGCATGATCGGCACCGTGGTCATCGGTTCCAGGGAATCGAGCTGTTGGTCCAAGCGTTTCAGATCGCGGCGGAGCCCCTCGTTGCTCGGTGCCAGGCGTCGCGCAAAGAAGCGTTTCAGTCGTACTTGCTCAACCGGTGTCCGTCGCGCTTCGGGCTGCTGTTGAATCTGCCTTACTTCTGGACTCATCGCCGCCCAGTCCGGTGCGCTCGCCGACGTGCTGGCCTCCACCACAAAGCTACCCAGCAAGTGTCGAGCATGTGGGGAGCGATGGGCCATCTCCAACCGCAGTTGGGAGCCCGGTTCAACTGTCACCGGCTGAGTGGGTACCAGCACCAGTTGGTGAGTTTCGTTGGCAGCCCCGCCGACCGCCCAACCAGATGCGTCTTGGCCATCGATGGCGCTGCTCGCTGGAAAACCGCGTTGCTCGTAGTCGGCGGCGGCCATCCGCCAAGCGATAGGCAACTCCTTGCGCAGCGTGATGTCTCGCGAATTGCGAGGCGCTTTGGCGACGACCGACCGGAACACTTCGTTGCGTTCATCGTCCAAAAGCACCAATTCCGCACCATCGAGACGCCTATGAAGTTTGCCGTCGGTCCGATTCCACAACCGAACTTGATCCAACCGCTGCATGGCTCCCAAGTCCACCTCCCACCATGGATTTTGACTTTGAGCGGTATGAGTGGTCGAATGCTGCTGGTAGTCACCATCGGTGTTCCCATCGATGGCACGGCTGGCCTCTCCTTGATAATCGGTGCTGCTTTGGCACGCTTGGCCTTGGCGCGCAATGTTCTCGCCCGCCGACAGGACTTCGACTTCAGCCAGCGACAGAATGCGCTTTTTGCCCGGCAATTCGATGCGCACAATGCGAGCATCAGTTGTGTCGTCGGGCAAAACGAGCGAGCCGCGGACAGAGGACAATACAAAATTGCCACCGCCCCAGCCCGCGCCACCGCCAGGCAGCGATTCGTCTGGCAGCGTGCGAAGCCGAATGGAAGTTAGCGCTTGCCCGCCCGGCAACGAGCCACTGGAAAAGCGCAGCTGGTATCGATCCTTTACCGTCTCTTCGGGCACTGACACTCGGATGGCCCCCGCCGGGTCCAGAGTGGCTGTGCTACCCTGGTCAGCTTGGAAATGGTCTACCGCTAACGGTTGCCACGTCGGCGGGCGAAAATTGGCATCCCACTCAGCGGCTTCACGCTCGATTTGTGGCGTTACTTGTTCCAGTTGTTGCCGCCATCGTCGAGCGCGTCGGGACCATTCCGCGTGGAGCAGTTGTTGCTCGACGCTAAACACTTCTGCAAGCGGACTCTCGTCCTTACGATCGGCGTCGCGTGTTTGGTTGAACACGGCGAACAGCTGAAAGTACTCGGCTTGAGTGAATGGGTCGTACTTGTGCGTGTGGCACTGGGCGCACGCCATGGTGACTCCCATCCACACCGCCATCGTCGTGTTGACTCGGTCCACGATGGCCGCGTTGCGAAACTCTTCGTCGTTGGTCCCACCTTCATTGTTGGTCATCGTGTTGCGATGAAAGGCGGTAGCGATCAACTGATCCGGCGTCGCGTCAGGCAGTAGGTCACCGGCGATCTGATCCATGGTGAATTGGTCAATCGGTAGATTCTGATTGAGGGCCTGAACAACCCAGTCGCGGTATGCCCAAATCGTTCGCGGTGGATCATCGGCGTACCCAGCCGAATCGGCATAACGGGCCAAGTCCAACCACTTCCGCGCCCAGTGCTCGCCGTAGGCGGGAGAAGCCAGCAAGCGG
>JANQOL010000177.1 GCA_028289675.1 Pirellulaceae bacterium | reverse complement strand
GTTTCTCTTTCTAAGATCAAGCCATAGCCGAGCGCCAGAATCGACGGCAGCTGGCTGTTACGCAACTCGTGGCCAATCCCAATCGTCAACTCAGCTCGGCGGGCCGCGGTCAAGCTAGTCAACAGCACGCGATTCAGCACCAGGCTTAACACGGGATAAACCAGCAGCGGCATCAACACCAGCGTCACGATCGTTCGTCGATCCCGCAACGATTCACGCAATTCTTTGAGGCACAATCGGGCCAGCCGCACGGGAGTTACGCCGGGGAACATGTCGAGTCCTCCGTCCGTAATTCGCTATCACGCATCATGGTGAGAAACATGCTGGCCAGATGCCGCTGCCCGGTAGCCTGCCGAATCTCTTCGAGACTGCCGGTGTACATCAAGTGGCCGCGGTGCAACAGTCCGAAACGGTCGCACACGCGTTCCGCCTCATCCAAACGGTGAGTCGACAACAAGACGGCTTTGCCCATTTCTTTCAGATGAGCAATGAACTCGAATACTGTTTGACTGCCGACAACATCCAATCCGCGAGTCGGCTCATCCAACAACATGACAGGCGGGTCGTGCATCAATCCCCGCGCAAGAATCACTCGCTGCTTCTGCCCGGTACTCAGAGTGCAGCAACGTTGATCGATGAAGGCGGACAACTCCAGTTTGTCGGTCAGTTCCCGCAAACGCCGCTTGGCCAAGTCCAGCGGCACCGAGTAGAGGTCCGCGAAATACAACAGCATCTCCCGCGCCGTCAGCCACGGGTACACGCCGTCGTTGGTCGACACCATGCCGATATGAGCACGCACGGCCGGCGACTCGGGTCCAGCTCGCTGGCCGCCGACTTCCGCGAATCCGGAATCCGGCTTGAGCAATCCCATCACGATCCGCAGCGTCGTGGTCTTGCCAGCTCCATTAGGCCCCAACAGTCCGAACACTTCGCCCGCGTTCACTCCAAACGATACATCGTCCAGCGCTTTGATGATCTTGCCAGACCACCGAAACTGCTTGATAAGGTTGTGGGCGACGATCAAAGGAGGGAATCCAGCGGCCAGTTGTTCAGTGAAGAGACACCTATTGTATACGCTAGGGCGAGTCGCACGGATACATGGCTTGCATCAGCAAAGAAATGGAGGCCTATTTCGTCGAAACAAACTCCACCTCTGGCAACAAAGCCCTTGTGTGAGTCATCACCCCTTGGAAACAAATGCGAGAGCCTGTTCAGATACCTTACTTGCGAGCAGGGCGAGGCTTGCCACGGGGCTTCCAATTGGGATGGGGTACGTGCGCTTCCTCCATATAACTCACCGCCCGCGCTGCCACTTCCGGATGTTGTTCACTGACATCCCGCTGCTGGGCCTGGTCGGCTGACAGGTCAAACAGCGCCACGGATCCGGTTCGCATGGGTTGGCGAATGGCTGCCCAGTTGTCAAAGCGGACCGACTGCCGCGACCCTTGTTCGTAGAACTCCCAATACAGATACTCGTGCTCACGTTGCTGGCCTTCGCCCAACAACGTCGGCAAGAAACTGATGCCATCCGTCGCGACTTCCTTTTCCGATCCGGACAATTGTTGCAGCGTCGGGAGGACGTCTGCAAAGTAAGCAACGTGCTCGGATGTCTGACCAGCGGCAATCTTGCCCGGCCAATAGGCGATCATCGGCACTCGGATTCCACCTTCGGTCAGCGAGCGTTTGATGCCTGACCAGGGACCATTGGGATTGAACCGCTCCAAATCGTGATTGGCCTCGTCATGCGGGCCGTTGTCACTGGAGAACAGGATAAGCGTATGGTCGTCGATTTCCAATTGCCGCAGTAAATCCACCAACCGGCCAACGTCTGCGTCCATTCGCGAAATCATGGCCGCTTGGCCTTTGTCCGGATTGGGCCACTGTCGCGTCGCATACATGCCATACGTTGGCACCTCGGCACCATCGCCAACCATGCGTGTCGCTTCATTGTTGGCATGCGGAATAGTGAATGCCAAATACAAAAAGAACGGATCAGCGGCATTTTCCCGTACGAACTTCAGGGCTTCTTCAGCGATCAAATCGTGCGAGTAGTCCACTCGCACGGTCGCCGAGCCACCCAGAAAGTCAGCCGGTTTGCCCTCCGGTCGGCGAACTTTGTTTCTCAATGGGACCCGTTGATCGTTGCGATAGAGAAACTCCGGATAGTAGTTGTGCGCGTGCAGTTGGCTGAGATAGCCGTAGAAATAGTCAAACCCTTGCTTCCGAGGAAAACCGGGGTCTTCCACTTCGCCCAGTCCCCATTTGCCAATCAGCCCCGTGCGATAGCCACGTTCCTGGAGCACCTCCGCGACGGTGATGTCTTCGTCTCGCAAAGACTGAATCACGCGGTTAACCGATCCAGCGTTCCCGCGCACGTGGGCATGCCCTGTGTGTTGACCAGTCATCAACACGCAACGGCTGGGGGCACATACGGTACAGCCCGCATAGAACTGAGTGAAGCGCATGCCCTGACTGGCTAAATCATCCAGCCGCGGCGTTTGAATGATCTGCTGTCCATAGCAACCTAAGTCGCCGTAACCTAAATCGTCGGCCAGGATAAAGATAACGTTGGGAGGCCGCTCTTCATCAGCCCACGCAGCCGTGGTCATCCAAGCTTGCATGGAAAACCATGCCACCATGACCACCGACCACAGATGCCACACCGCCCTAGGTCTACCCAACTTACACATATGCCGCGCTCCCGTCGGAGAATCGAAGCGGCGGTTTGGCGCGGGAACGTTCAGCGCCCTGCACACCCCACTCTCCTGATCAAGTGGATCAAGGTTCGAAGAGACAATAGCCTCAACGTCAATTGTTCCCACTTTAACAAGCGAGCAATCAGTTGGTAGCCGGCTGGCCGGATTGTCGAGCAAGCTTGAGCTCTTGTGTGGACTGCACTGCGGCGACCGTTGGGGTTACTGACTGAGGCGTCGCGCCGTCTTGGCCAGATGAATGAATTCGCTTCTCAATCCGCGTGCATCGGCGCCTGAACTCGCGCTGGCGGTATCAATGACCCAATCCCAGCTGGCAGTCCCCAAGAATTTGCTTTGCCGCAGCAGCATACCGTACGCGGCCACAGCGGACGCAAACCGAAAGTCTTCCGAGGGTTCCGCGCACAATTGATCACTGGCCAAACGCACTTGAAATTCTTGGCTCG
>JANQOL010000148.1 GCA_028289675.1 Pirellulaceae bacterium | reverse complement strand
TGCGAGTCGCACGGACAGTTGGCCTGCGTCATCAACGCTGGTAGTTGTTCATTCCGTCGAAGATAGACCACCGCAAAAGTAAAAATGCTCTAGAGATCGAAATTGCAGATCATGTGGCGGGCGGGGCATGCGTAAGTTCGAATTGGAAGTCTGTGTGGATGATGTGGACGACGCTATGCGCGCTGTTGACGCAGGGGCTACGCGTATCGAAATGAACAGCGGCTTGGCCTGCGACGGGTTGACCCCCAGGATCGCCTGCTGTCGCTGGCTCAGTCAGAATTGTGCGGCCCCTGTGGTCGCCATGTTGCGTCCGCACGATGTCGGCTTCCGATACTCAGACGTACAAAAGAAATGTTTGCTGGAGGACGCCCAAGCCCTGTTGGACGCCGGCGTTGACGGGCTGGTCAGCGGCGCACTAACTCAATCAAATCAGATCGATCTTACGTGGACTTCGCAGCTGGTTGATTTGTGCGGCGGTCGGGAATTCATCTTCCACCGCGCATTTGACCTGATTGCCGACCAGAAGACCGCAGTAAGGAAATTGGTGGACGTTGGTGTCACCCGCGTTTTGACGTCCGGTGGCGCTGCGTCGGCCATGGCTGGTGCTCCAGTACTGCGCGAACTGATGGGTGTCGCCGGAGGTGATCTTGAGATATTGCCGGGCGCGGGTGTACGGCCAGAGAATATAGAGTCATTGGTGAAACAAGTGGGTTGTACTCAAGTACATGGCTCTTTCCGTTACCAGGGTGGATTTGAGGCAGATTCTGCTCCACTTAATGGCCCAGATGTGGCGCAAATCCGGGCGGCCCATCGTTTGCTTTCGGACCTGTTCGAGCATTAGAAACGGGGCTGCAGGATTTCGCCCCATAGACTTCAAGAACCGTCAAGGGCAAGATTCAACGCCTTCAGACGAATGTGATATGATGGAGCCTTGACCAGTCAGCAGGCAGATAGCCGGCGAGGCGGTTGGCTCCGTCAACGACTGGGCCGCCAAGTCGTGTTTATCTCTCTCCACGAGAATGCAGATGGTTCGAAAACACGATCTGCCTCAGAGGAAGTTTTTGTCGGCGTTGATGTGCGCCTAATTGGCCATCGGACGCTGCCGTGGATGGTAGCCGATAGAGAATCGTGAATTTGTCTCCAAACCGTCGTCTTTTTGCCGGGAAATGGCTCAGTGACCCAGCCAGATGACAACCCAAAAGAAATGCAGGTCGAGGAGGCTCTGGCTGAGTACATGCAGGGTTGCGATTCTGGCCAAATGCCAGACCGCGAAGCCTTCCTCAACAAGCACCCCAAGTTGCGGGAGCAATTGGAGGAGTTGTTGAATGCGGCCGATTGGATCGAGGAATTGGCGGGACCCACGATTCAGGATTTGGGCGCCATGGAGCCGCCTTCTGGGGACGAAGACACCTTGCCGCACGGTCCGCCAAGGCAAGCGGCTGACGGTCACGACAATACTTTGCCTCTAGCGCGTCCAGCGTCCGAATCGCTGTCAACAACGGACCCCGGAACGAACGGAGCTCGGGAACTGTCCCAGCCCGTTCTACCGTGCCAATTCGGAGAGTATGTCTTAGAACGCGTGCTTGGACGCGGCGGTATGGGGGTTGTTTATTACGGTCGGCAGTTGCATTTGGAACGTCCAGTAGCGATCAAGATGATTCGCTCCGGCGCGCTGGCTAGTGAAGAGGAGGTCCAACGCTTTTATGCGGAAGCGCGCAGCGCTGCCCAGTTGGACCATCCGAACATCGTCACCGTCTATCAGTGCGGTGAGCATGATGGACACCGGTATTTCTCGATGGACTATGTACCGGGCATGGACCTGTCCCGCATGATTGCTCAGGGACCGCTGGACAGTCGTCGGGCTGCCCGCTACGTGCGTGATGTGGCTCGAGCCATCCAGTATGCGCACGATCGCGGAATCCTGCACCGAGATCTCAAGCCGGCGAATGTGCTGGTCGACGATCAAGACATGGTGCACATTACCGACTTTGGTTTGGCAAAATCCATCGGAACGGACACAGGTTTGACGGCTACAGGAGCCGCTTTGGGAACGCCCAGCTACATGTCACCGGAGCAGGCGGCTGGGCGTGTCGACGAACAGCACCATGCGACGGACATTTATTCGTTGGGTGCTATTTTGTTCACCATCGTCACTGGAAAACCGCCGTTTAAGGCGGGCACGACGGTGCAAACCATTATGCAAGTCATCCATCGTCCGGCTCCGATGGCACGCACGATTCGCAGCGACGTTGACGAGGACGTCGAAACGATCATCGACGTGTGTCTACAAAAGCTCCCAGATCGGCGTTACGACTCGGCTGGTGCATTGGCTGATGACTTGGACCGCTACCTAACCGGTAGCCCCATCGAAGCGCGTCCCATGTCGCAAGTTCGGCGGGCCTGGTATTGGTTACTGGGTGTGCCCATTTTTGGCGCCGTGCTGGATCATCGGGTGGTGGAGCCGACCGATGCCCACCGCTGGGTGCAACGTGGTCTGATTTCTGTTGGACTGTTGATGTTGGCAGCTTGGATGGCTCTGCTCCTGATCCCGTCCAGCTTGTTTAGCAACCGTATGCCGCGGCAAGTGCGTGTGGCGGCCGGCTTCGAAGGCGGCGCCTACGATCAACTGGCGAAGATCATCTGTTCGAAACTCGAACAACTCGGCTCTGAAGCAGCTCCCGTTCGAACGGTCGGCTCGTCTGAGAACCTGGATCGACTAGTGAACGACAAAGCGGAATTGGCGCTCCTACAAGTGGACGCTCTTGGCTCATCATCGGTCGTCGTGGTCGCGCCCTTGTATTACGAGGCGGTGCACATTTTGGTCAGCAAGGATTCGAACATTACCAATTTGGCAGGTTTGAAACAGCGACACGTCGTCGTCGGCCCCGATCTGGCGGGTTCGCATAGCGTTGCCAAATTGCTGTTGGGCAGCGCTGGCCTATCGTTTGACGATATCCAAGTCGACACGATGGACTGGCACGAGCTGCAAGCCGGACTCACTGCCGATGCGGCCATCGTGGTCTCCAAACTTGGTTCGACCGACGTTTATGAATTGCTATGCGAAGGCCGTTTTCGACTACTGGCAATGAGCAACGCTTGGCAGTTTTCCTTGGACGAACCCTCGTTCCATCCTCTGTTGGTGACCGCGGACGACTATCCAAATTGCAATTTGCCCGAGGCAGGTGTGGCTACAGTTGCGACCACGGCATTCTTAGTTGCCAAACCAGACGCCCCGGCGGTGCTGGTGCAAACCGTGCTCAAACATCTTTTCACGCCCGAGATGGTTTCTCTGACGGGCATCGTATCAGCCGAGCGGGCCGCCCATTGGCGCGGCATTGCGTGGCACCCAGCCGCCGACGAATTCTTCCAACGGTACCGCGCCGCTCAGCCAGTCGGTTTGGAAGATTGAACAGAAAATTGGCGCCGATCGCCCCAGCTTAAATGCCGACCACAACAAGCGAATTCGACTCGTCAAGCTTGCCGACAACACGGCGAACGCTTTCAGCACTGGATTGGCGCATCTGGTTCTTGGGCTACGGATTTGGGGGATGTGCCGGACTCTGCCTTTTGGTTGCTCTGTGGAGTATGATCGCCGACGCGTCGTTGCTTGGACTGCTGCCGCTGGTCATCTCGCTTTTGCATGGTGGTCTACTGACTTTGTTGTGGTCGTGGCGTTCAACGATGAACGCAGCTCGTGCGACGCGAAGCTGTTACCTGACTGGAGCAATCGGCATTGCGGTGACAGCCTATGTCATGACCAGCGATGGTTCCCAAGTTCCCGGGCTGTCGGCATTGTACTCCCTAGCCTTCATGAACTTGGTAATGGCTTTTACGGTCCCGCTTCTGTATCAAATGCAAGGCGGGAGGACCTAGCGATGAATTCAGGTCATCGAGAGGGGCGATTCCAAGTGTGTCGCGATTGGTAATGGATCTTGATCGCTTGTGCAGCCACTGCTGTGTTTGATAATTGCATCCACATGTACAGGAATTGAAATGTCTGATCTAACTCGGCGTTCTGCATTGACGGCTGCGTTGCTTACTGGCGGGACGACCGCCGCTTTCGGGTGCAACGCCGCACCCGACGACCCGCCGAGCAAAGACGAACAGTTCATTATGGATGCCGGACTGACAAAGGAAGAAGCTGACTGCTGGAGCAAGGTTGCTGAGGCGGCCGGAGCCTTCTTTAGCCTTCCAGAACTGCACCCAATGGACAAGCAAGAGGTTGCTTCTGCAATCCACATCGTGCAAAACAAACTTCTCGGACGCCCGACATATCGCAAATACCTTGAACTCGCCAAGGCATCTCGTCCCGCCGAAAAACCGGGCGAAGACGATTGACGGCAACGTGTGGTGGATAGACGTTGCACAGCAACATTACTGACCGAACGCCGTGATCTCCAATTTTCATTCTCAGCCGAAGATCGGGCAGTGTCGTCGCTATGTACAGCCCGTTCAGTCGAGTGCTGGTGAGAAGTTTTTCCATCCCGTTGGTTGAGTCGGTACTAGACGTGGCCGAAATTTAGGCTGAATTAGAATTTCGCAATCCGGACAAGTGCATGCGCCGAGCTACGTCGTTTCTTCAACTACTGGTTCAAGTGTCAGTTTGGAGTTGTGATAGTCAACTCGCAATTCCAGACCTTGAAGCAGACCAACGCCGAGCAACGGATACTCACCGTTATTCGCTATGACTTCGAGCTTGCGGTCACCGCCGAACCAGTCAATGATGCAACTGTACGTTCGCAGTTCGGTCTGGGAACCGTCGGCGAGCACTGCATCGACACTTCCTGACTGCTGCAATCCCATTTCGTCGATTGATGCTTGCGGTATGACTAGATCTCCGGTGAAGCCAGTGTCAATCCAAACCTTGGCTTCAGCCACTTTGGATCCGGTACGAGACCGGATCTTTGCTTTCAAAAGCGCTCGACCTACACTGTCGACGATTCCTTTCATCGAAGCTGCATTCCGAAATGCACGGCTGCTTTGTGTCCGACACGCAAGGCGTGAGCTAGCCGTTTGGGATACTTTGATCTGGAAGCGCCGATAGCCTCGCTCAGCGTCTGTCCTACGAAGTACTCGCCTGAAATCGGTTCAATTGCTACGAATTCGTCCCGGTGTTTCTGTTCTAAGGTCTCACGAAGCTTCTCGTCGTACAGTTTCTTTGCTGCATCGGCGACGCTCTCTTGGTCCTCTCGAATCATGATAGTTCCTTTCGGTGCATGAACATTGTACGCTTCCGTGGACAGATAGGCGAACTGTACTAAGTTCGGTTGCACATCATTAACATTTCGGAGCGGCAGCGAATGTCGGCTTCAAATGAAAATCAACGCGACGTAGAATCCGGCGCCCAGTTTCTGGACGGACCTTTCTTGATCCCAAACGTGAGCCAGTGACAACAGCGTGAGCACCTGGGACGACTACCGTTTTTGGCGCGCTGTTCTGTGGGCCGTGTTGCTGACGTACCTTCCCGGCGTGGGACTGACGGCAGTTGTGTCGCGATCGTTGGTTGGATCGGACCAGCTCGCCATCTGGGTCGCGTTGGCATGGATGGCTGCTTATCTGATTGCATCCTGGAGGGTTGGGCATTTCCCTTGCCCGCGATGCGGTAGATCGTTCTTTTTCTGGAGGATGGGGTATCATTTTTGGACGACGCAGTGCTTGCACTGCCAACTTCCAAAATGGTCTGAGCCAAAACTTGAGAAGCATGACGCGAAGTCAAGTGTGGATCAGGATGAGCGACTCGGTTGCTCCGTTGGTGGGAGTTCAATCCAAAGCGAAAACTCAAATGAGATTCCGAATGAACTTTGATAACCACAAGGTTCTACGCGACGGTTCTTCTTTCGTGTTGATTGACTCGAGGGGCAACGCTTTCGGGTTGGTGGACGATTTGTTTTTTTATCAACAAAAGACCAAAATCGATGTCTTTGGTGAACCGACGGTACGAGACATTCTCGACTCCACGGGCAGGAATCGCGTAGAATTCGCCGCGGCTAAATTCAGTTCTGCATTCACCGACAATCAGGATTTGTGCTTCACAAATGCTGATGGTGATTTTCACTCACTTGCATTTGCTGACTCGGATGTCCCAGTGGCAGCCATCAATGCCGTTAGGGAGACGGCGCCTTCGTTGTGGAAAGTCAGTCAAGAGCAAAGTGGTGTTCTTTTTGCGTACATCGTCGCTTTAATTGGGCCAATAGTAGGCGGGGTTTTTGTCGGGCTAATCGGCTGGCT
>JANQOL010000145.1 GCA_028289675.1 Pirellulaceae bacterium | reverse complement strand
TCGACTGCGGCGCAGGTGACCCAATTGGCTGGGAACTGAGGCCGAAGTCGATGATCAATTCCTCGAATCCGGGGCTCACCCGGCAAAAGTTGGCATACGCCTTGACCAGCTTGGACTCGTCCAGCCGAATCGTCTGTTGCTGTTGCTGAGCCTGCTGTGCTCCGGCGTCCGGGGCAGCTCCAACTTGCGGCGGTGCGGCAGGTGGAGTTGAGGTTGTAGTATCTGCAGGTGCACTCGCCTGGTCGGGAGCTTTGGCCATATTTTACTCCTTCTTCTTGCTAAGCTGCGGGGATTTGGTTTGAATTTGCCCCGCGATCAGTGAATTGCCAGAATGGCTGACTAGTTAATTGGTAGGACATTCCTACACCACCTATGTGTTAGCCTGCCAGATTTTTTCCGAAACTGCAAGATGCCTGACGATTAGCCAAACAATTCGGGGTTGGCTTGGCGACATGATTTGGGCCGTTCGTGTTGTCTATTGATCCGGCTAAAATACCCCAGGGCGAACGTATACTTGGTGATATGTTACGTAAGATTAGCCTGTATCTGAGTCAAATTGCGTGGGCAAGAAGATATACGGACCGTTACGCGCGAGATCATTGCCAGTGGTTTCAACGAATGCGTGACACGCTCCAGCCACACATTGCTGACTTCAAAGGCATTCGCGCACTGGACGTTGGCTGTGGATTGCTGCACTGGCAAACGGCGATGTTGCATAGCCTGGGGGCTGATGTGACCGGGCTTGATATGGAGTACGTGAGAGCAGACGCTTGGCCTGACAAATACATCAGGATCTGGCGAGCGAACGGGCTGGAGCGTGCAATCAAAACAGGCTTTTGGGATTATGTCTATCGCGGCAAATATCGGCGGGCATTGCAGCAGCATACTCCGTTCGACATCGATTTCAAAGGATTGCGGTTTGAGCAGCAACCGGCCGAGACTTTGCCGTTCGATGACAACCAATTTGAGTTGTTAACATCGCATGAAGTCTTCGAGCATATTGCCGATGTACCGGCTGCGGTAAGCGAAGTGAAACGCGTTTTGAAGCCTGGTGGGCTGGCGTACATTAACATTCATTTGTTTCCGAGTATCTCCGGTGGACATAATATGGAATGGAAGTATCCTGACACGGAGCCGTCCACGCGAGTTCCACCATGGGACCATTTGCGCCAGCGCCAGTTCGACGACCATCCCTCCTGGATCAACGAACTGCGTGAAAAGGACTACCGCCCGATTTTCGAGGATGCTTTGGAGATTCTCTCCTGGGAAGCGTCGGACTACGAAGGGAAGACGCAGCTGACCTCCCAAATCAAAGAGGAATTGTCCAACTATACTGAAGATGAGTTGCTAAAGAAGGGCGTAATCATTCTGGCCAGAAAGACATGAAACAAGTTCTACAGAATTTCAAGACTGGTGAACTTGGCGTGCATGACGTGCCAGTACCTCTGCTGCAACCAGGCGGCGTGATCGTGCGGACACACTATTCGTTGATCAGCGCTGGCACGGAAGGAGGCACAGTACGATTAGCGAAGAAAAGTCTGTTGGACAAGGCGCGAGCACGGCCAGACCTTGTCGGCAAAGTTGTCAACCTGGCAAGAACCGATGGTGTGATGGCGGCCTACGAAGCCGTGGTAAGCAACCTCGACGCTCCCGTGCCGCTGGGCTATAGCGCATCGGGTGAAGTTGTGGAAGTGGGACAAAGGGTCGAAGATTTGAAAGTCGGTGATCGAGTTGCCTGCTTCGGCGTGAACGTTGCCAACCACGCCGAGTGTAACTTTGTACCGCGCAACATGTGCGTGCGTGTTCCCAGCGATGCGGAACTTCGGCATGCGGCGTTTGGAATGGTGGGTGCGATCGCAATGAACGGAGTTCGACGTGCAGACGTTCAACTCGGCGGGACGGCGCTGGTGATTGGGCTGGGCTTGATCGGCCAGCTTACCGTGCAACTACTTCGGGCGGCTGGCTGTCGAGTATTCGGTATCGATCTAGATTCGCATAAGACTGAGCTAGCCGCGAATCTCGGCGCTCACCAAAGTGCCGC
>JANQOL010000143.1 GCA_028289675.1 Pirellulaceae bacterium | reverse complement strand
AACGGCCAATCGCCGGGCCGGCGCACTTCGTTCATAAAATCCAAGTACTCTTGATCAAATTTGCGGTACTTGAGCCGCAACACGATTTCCACGGGAGCTGTCAGATCGTCGGGCAAGTGCAAACCATAGTGCACCGTCTGTCCAGCGCCGGGGGGTATTTGATGGTTGTAGAGCGGCACAAAGATATCCTCGGCATTGCGCCGCGCGATGCGGTTTCCTTGGCGATCCAACATGAACACGTTGACGAAGTGTGCCCAAGGATCCACTGCACCCTGCGAACTCATGCCGCCGCTCGCACCTAAGACGCGGTCACCGCTGGTGGCGGTGATTTCCAGCCACAGCTGATTGGAATCCACGGTTCCTTGGGTCAAATGATGTCCCAGTTTGGTCGTCCGAATGACTGTCTCCAACAGGTAACGTTTCCCGGCTTCCAAGGTGGGATACTCTGGGCCCAGCGGCGCGGTCAGCTGGCCATCGATAACACCACCTTCGCGGATGCCAAAGATATCGACTCGGGTGACGTCCTTGAGTAACTGCTGCGCATAGGTCACCCAGTCGTCTTCACCTCGCCACCACGGCAAAGCGGTGTTGGCGCCTGGAAAGAAGTGGTCGTGAACAGCAGGTTGTCCTAGTTTGTCGGAGTAGCGCGCACCGAAATCGTCGGAGGCCACCGCAGGCATATGGCATTCATTGCAGTTCAGTTCAGCTTTCTTGGGATAGTAGAAACTGGACGCGCCGTGACCCGACACGCCACTGAGCAGATAGCTGTCGTAATGATTCTGGCCACGCAAAAAGTCTTTGTAGGCCGTCAGCTCTTTAGGCAAATGAACTTTGTGGCAGGTACTGCAGAATTCTGCCGTCTTGTGGATCGGCTTGAGATACGTCTTCTTGTGGAAGCCGGGTTTGGCTTTGACCAGCAGCTCATTGACGCGCTGCAACAGCGGATTCTTGCTGTAGGTGAACGGATACTGGATCGGTTCTTCGATCACATAGTCCGCGTTGCCCTTGTTGCTGTTCACATGCGTAATGGCATGGCAGGATGTGCAAGTAATCCCCGCTTGACTGGTCGGATGGTGCACGTCGTCGTAATCAACCGCGTCGAACGCGCCACTAAAGAAGGGCACCGGATCGTGGCAGCCAGCACACCAGCGTGATGCTTGAATCGTGCCATCGCGCTCCAGGACTTTACGTCTGGTCTCGCGTACCGACGCCAAGTAGGCCGGATTGTTGAAGGAACTGAAGTGGTGGGCGCTGTGAAACCAGTTGTCATAGATCCCTGGATGACACTTCATACAGTACTCGTCGTTCTGCAGAGCTTGGGCTGGAATGAAATTGCCCGACGCCGTTCGTGCGAGTGACGGTTCGAAGTAGCGCGCACCTTCCTTGGGACCAGCTTGATTCCAAGCTCTAGGGTCTTGCATCTGCAAGATGACCATCAGCCCGACGAGGGCGGCGGTCGCCAAACCAATCCGCCGTCCCACATACCACTTGATCCGCGGACCAACTAACCGATGCAGCCAATACAACCAGATGGCCGCCAATGGTCCCACGATGTGAGCCCAGTAGACCGCATTGCGCACCGCCGGCTGTTTGAGATCAAATCCAAAACTGCGGGTCAGCAAGACTCCAGATACCAGAATCAACACAGCAATCCCCAGCAAGGCGTATCCGATTTTCACTGCCCTGCGGTTGCGGCGCTTGCGGGCCGCCAACATGTGCAGGATTCCAAAGATGACCACCGGTAAAACCAAGAGAAAGCCCAACACGATATGAGCAAGGAACATGAATTGATAAAACAGATCCTCGTAGACCACACCGGTGAAATGCTGAGTCCAGGTGATGACTGACAAATAGATGCCGTTGGCCAACAGCAGGGAAAACAGACCCAGGACCACGATCAACAAAATGCGCAATCGCGGACCAATGACCCGTTTGACCTTGGGGCGTGGGGTAGATTGCGGCTTGCCAGGTTCCGCAGCAGTTGATTCTCGACTCATCGATGGCGCCTTTCCCAGACTCCTAGAGCGTTCTTACGTTTGATGCCTGTTTCCGACGATGGTGAACACCCATCATCGTTGTTGACGCGGGCCGAGCGGACGCAAAACTCGCTCAACACCCGTTCGTCTTTTTGGCGGTTGGCGCTACCTGCCGTGCTGCTGAAGCACTAGCAGTGCTGCGCCCATGTGAATCACCAAATCGTCGTCGCGGAAAGTTCCTTGACGCACTAGCAAGCGGCGATTGTCCCTGAGTGAGCTCCGATGCATGAGCCTAGACACGCGAGCGTCCGGGCCATTTTCAGAGGACGCCTAGGCGAAACGCCATCGACGCCGAACTGAGACTCAGGATCTAGAGAAGCACCTAACGGGCGGGAGGTCGGTCGAGACCGAGGGGCACAGGATCGGGCGCACGGCATTCGTAGAGAAAGCAATGCCGCCGGGATTCGGTGGGAGGCTGGACGAAACCACTGGCTGCAACCACCGATAGATGGGTGCGCGGCGGAATGGGCAGCGGGATCACCGACAACTCGGACTCCGGATCAGAGCCTCGACAATTTGGCCCTTCGCAATCCCGTGCTGGTTGTAGCAATTGGTAGTAGGTAAATTGACCGCCTTCGTAAGTCCTCTGCACTTTGGCCAATGTCCACCAACGCCACGGATCTAAACGCCCAGGAACTCCACCAGGCAATCCGACCGATTCTTCGGGAGCACCACAACCAGCAACGGCGACCTTTGCGTCAAACGTGCCCAAAGTCAGCAAGGCAGCGAATATCAGAGCAACACCCCTGGTCAGCGCAGCACCTCGCACAAGATGCGGAAGGCCAAAGAACTCAGCGGTGACAAACATTGGCGAATGCCGGGGTAGACTCTGGAGATGAGATCGCTACATCCATAGTAGGCCGACCCAACGCCAGTGGCAAGCACGTCGGATAGCTGCTGGTGATACGTTCCGACGTGGGCTTCAGTTCACGATTCAGTTGTTGAGCCGCCAATTCACGACGTTGCAGAATCAATACTCGGACAATTGCCCGCCTGTCTCGCTGGCCCGCTGGTGCAGACTGCTGGGTATCTTGTCAGTCCGCTGCCGCCCACGACGGGTCAAACTGTCACGATTCAGTTGCCACACTTCGTCTGCTGCCTCTGTTTGCTCTGGTGGAGCGGGATAGCCTTGTTGTGCAGCAAACGGCAACGGCAACGATCCTTGTCCGGCCAACGTGTTCAGGTCGGCATCCTTATCCCAACCGACGTTGTGCAACACAAAATCACGCCGCCAGCCTGGTCGGAGCTCACTTTTTGGGGCGGCGAACTGCAAACGAATCTCGTCTCCGGCGGTCATCACCACGAGCCGATCATCGTTGTGTGCCAGCTGCTTTCGGACATCACCCCAACGTGAAAATGGACCTAGCAGAGGAGGCCATTTCGGTGCCAACGATACCTGATGATAGTCGTACCAATGGGGCTGATCGTGCTCGCGCGGCAGCAACCGGCCGAAACCGCGATATGCCAACGTGGCCGTCTGGCATTCCAACAACTGCTCCACGCGCGGCGCCTCCTGGCCACCGGCAAACACAAACGCCTGGTCCCAATAGATCTGCTGACTCGCTCCAATGCGTAGCCGTTGGTCATCGCTGACAAACACGCCCGCCAAGTTGACCACAATCGTCTTCGGCTTGCCTCCGGGGAATCCCATATACGGTTGCGCGCACACCCATTGGCCTTGTTCGTCAACGACCCACAACGATGGTGCTTCGGGAGCCGGGCGGCTAGGATCCTGAGCCAGTGCAATATTCAGCGACGTGTCTGTTGGATACATCCATCCGGACAACGCCAAATGTAGGTCGCTGCCACTGGGTAGCTCGCCAAAATCCAGTTCTACAAAATGCGGCTCAGCCAGCCCTTGGCAAACCAAACGCGTGAAAGGCTGCGCATAGTTGCGATCACGCTCGAGCAAAGCTGGTCGAATATCGCGGCCACGGCTGTCAGTGGCGGCTTGGGGAAAAATCTTGTCGCCAACAACGAACAACTTGGGTTGGGCCAAATCAGGTGGCCCGACTTTCTCGTTGGTTAACAACTCCGTATCAACGGGGTGATCGACGGCCGTCAGCTGAATGTGGTCAAAGTAGGCTACCTCCCACAGCTCTTCGGTCATGCGCAGTTCGTAAACTCCATCTTTCGGCTGCACGAGTTCGCCGGGCAGCATCAGATACTCCCAACGGCGATCCCGCATGACCTGTCCGCGGGAAATCTGCAGCCCCAGAGGAGCATTCCACAAACAGTCGGTGATCAATTCAAATCGCTGTCCGTTCCAACCATACACAAACGGGCAGGAACCCTTAAGCTCCTGCAGCTCTTCGACCAACGTATTGGCCTGAGGTCGCTCGCTATTCTGCGTCAGACCATTTGGGAACGTAATTCGCAAATTGTCGGCACCGTCGGAACCGAGTCCGAAATGGGTCGACGGATGGCGGACGATCGCCCGTTGTCGACGACCTGCGCTCCATACTTCTAGCGTCGTGCCCACGGAGAAGTGATTGATGCGGCCCCCTCCGTTACTGTCTTTGATTCCTCGCACGCGGACATTCAGAAAGTTGCCGCGTCTGGGCCGTCCCAGCAAAACGTGCGCGCGACCATCCACCACCAACGCGCAATCGACGGCACCATCTTGATTGCAATCCACACAGTCCAGTGAAGTGACAGGGCGATCGAGGTCCGCCAGCTGCTGCGGGTCAGACCAACTTTGCAACTGGCGCCGGCTGGCAGATAGACCTCCAGGTCCGGCCTGCAACAGGTCCGCCACGGCATCGTTGTCGATATCACAGACCAAAAATCGCTGGCAATCCGCCGGCAAGCGGTCTTCAGCCAGTGGCACAACCTGACCAGGCTGCGGTGTACGCGTGGTCGTTGTGACGATTTCCCCTTGCGCGGCGATCAACCAATCCCACGAGTCGTTGCCATCCAAATCAGCTACACCGCAGTAGGTTGCCTGATCCAACTGCGGCCATGGCTGCTTTGCCAATGGACGAACTCGAAACTGTCCGTGCAAGATGTTTTCGGCCAGCCAGAGTGATTTGGCACTGGGATCCACGATCATAACGTCCTGATCTAGATCGGCGTCGTAATCACCGGCCACCAGGTGCACCGCGTTGTTGTTGGTCGTATCGAACTGGCTGAATTGCGAGATGTCCTCGAACGTGCGATTGCCATTGTTCTGGCAAACTCGTAAACCATCCTCGGTCGCAAAAATGACATCCAAATCCCCGTCCGATTCAATGTCCAGCGCCACGGCAGCGGAAACAGCGGGCAGGTGCTCCAGCCCAATCTCATCGGGCAGCAAAAACAACTCTCTCCCCGTACCATCAGCCGTCGGCCTTGAGCTAACCAGCCGCACTCCGTTCGCCCCCCAGACCAACAGCTCTTGCAGTGTATCGTGGCGCCGAGCGAGTTCGACGTTGGACGCCTCATCCTCCGGTGACGCCAAAAATGCTGGCTCGGCAGCAGAGTCGTCTTGCATCAGCTGCGCAACTGCCGGACCATTGCGAGGCCGAGATGGTGTCTCGACTTCAAACAGATCCGCGATCAAGAATCCGGTCGCTTCTTCCGGCAATTCCAGATGGATTGCATTCTGATCTTCCCAGCCCGAATCGGTGTAGGGCGTGACGCATAGCCGCCGACCATCGAG
>JANQOL010000137.1 GCA_028289675.1 Pirellulaceae bacterium | reverse complement strand
GTGTCGAAGGCCCCGACGTAATTGACTTCTACGCGACGACGGTATTGCTTCTCGTCGGCGTGGGGATCTTCGACAAAGACTAATGAAACGTCGTGCGAACCCGCCTCCAATTCAATATCGATATCAAAGGTCTTTCGTCGATGGCCAACTTGCCATCGAGCACGTTCTTCCCCATCCACGTGCAATGCCACCGGCACGGTTTGCTTCTCTTTGTCTTCTTCGAATTCCAAACGAGCACTCAACTCGTATTTTCCGGCTGCCAGATCAAACGTGACGGTACTGGAATCGCCCGGATAGAGATCCGGCATATCCTGTTTCTGTTCGCGCAATTCCTCGACGTCTTGAACGATAATGGCATTGGTCACCAGACGAGCTGCTTGTAGATACTTCTCCAACTGGAGCGGAGACAGAGTGAGGACGTCCCCTTGATTGTCGAATCCGTTCCCGACACCATCGGATGGAAACCCGGCGATGTCCGAGACAGAGAAATCGATGCCCAGCAGATCGCGCAACGTGTAATCGTACTCACTGTTGTTCAGCCGCCTCACCGTTACCCGACCAGGTCCAGGTGCTTGGTTGCAGTCAACATAATTGGCCCGGCGGTCGATCCAAGCGGCGATCGCCTCGCGCTCCTCAATGCTCGGCAGCGGATCGTAGTCGACCGGTGGCATAGCCCCAATCTCAATCATGCCGCGTACTTGATTCCAACGCGGCCGCTGCTGGGTCAACTCTTCGTCCGACTGAACCCGGTCAAAATCGATGCCCGCTTCGGCCTCGTCTCCGCTATGGCAATCGGAGCAATAAGTCGCCAGGAACGGCTTCACTTTCGTCTGCCAGAATTCCTGGTCGGAAACCGGAGTCTCCTTTTCGCCGGATGGCACCCCTTTCGATACTTCAGCGCTTGCACCGTTGTCTTCAGGCTCACCCTCTTGCGCGGGCAAGATTCCCAGCGGCAGTACGGCAGCGACCATCATCAATGTCGCCCGCGCGGCAACTACCCGAGACGCGTAGGCCAATGTGACTTGACGGCGCACTTGTTCCGTAGGTGACAGCATCAAAATCCGGTGGTGGGAAGGTGTAGGTGGGGCAGCCGATGCGACCGTGGGAGACGGACGACGCAAGGTAGAAGCGTGCGCCCGTCTTATTCTAGTAGCCTACCAAGGGTCGACTGTTAGCACTGGCTGTGCACGCCATTTTACTCACTCGCCCCATCTTTGGGGAGAGCGAAGCGGCGGCTGTTGACGCCCAAAACCAACGATTCGCCAAATTTTTGCCAGAGAAAAATGGCCGTTTCACACACGCCAGGGTCGATGTTGCAGCCGACGAACTGTCGTGGAATTCACTCTAGTGCGAGTCGGATGAACATATGCCCCGCGTCATCAACGCACTGGTTGCGCATTCCGTCGAGAATAGGCCGTATCAAAAGCAAAATGCTCTAGATCAGTCGGGCGGGCGTGGGAAATTCCAGCATGAATTTCGTACCGCGGCCGACTTCGCTCTGAACACTAATACGTCCTCCATGAGCTTCCACAATCTTCCGCGCTGTTGGCAGCCCCAAGCCACTGCCACCATTCTTGGTGGAGTAGAAAGGCTCAAACATGTGGAGCGCCGTCCCGTCGTCCATGCCGCATCCGGTGTCGATCAGATCCAAGGCCACGCCGCGCGGAGTCGAATACGTCCGCACAACTAGCTGTCCGCCATCTTCCATGGACTCGAGCGCGTTCTTTACCAGATTGATCAAAGATGCCTGCAGGGAATCACTGTGCAACAAGATGCTAGGTAGATCTTGATCCAAGTAACGCATGACTTCGATTTTGTACTTGTCGGCTTGAGCCTGATAGAGCCTAAGCACGCTGTCGATTTGTTCGTTCAAGCTACCTGGTGTCATTTCCAAATCGCGTAGCCGAGAGAACCGAAGAAAATCTCTCAGCAGATTCTCCATGCGTTGGCACTGCTGGCGAATCATCTCCACCTTGGACTCCGCCCTCCGTTTGCCCGCCCAGTCACTCTCGCCCATTTCCTCGCTGAGCAAGTCAGCGTTCATATGAATGACCGACAAAGGGTTCTTGATCTCATGGGCCAGAGATCCAGCCAGCTCGGCCAGTTCCTGGTACTGCTTGACCAGTTCGCTCTCTTCGACCTGTTCCATGAACGTTTCCTCGATCAGAGCGCGGTCTACTGAACCTGCACCGGCAGACGGAACCAGCTGTTTTGAAGATAGCCCTTGGCGTTCCAGGGGACGCGAGCGGGCATAAAGCCTCCGCTGCTATCTTGGGCTCGAACAATCAGTTGCTCGGTCTGCGAGGTCACTTGGACCTTAGCCTTCCACAAGCGCCAACAATAGTCCTGAGTTTCTCCGGTCAACTCGGCGGCCGTCCAGCTCTGCCCCGCATCAGTTGAAACCATGACCCGTTCGACTTTGGCACCCGCGATACCGGTGGGCAGCACGTAGCCAGACAGTTCCACCGGTCCAGCCGTCAGAGTCGCGCCCTCGTCAACCGATCCAATGGCCGCATTGATCAGAAAGCGGTAGATGGGTCCCGCTTCGGCCCAGTCGAGAGCTTCCGTTTGTTTCACAATCTTGTAAGCGGTAGCCACGTAGTGATTCTTGGACGGACGATCACTGACCGTGATCTTGCCCAGCCACTTGACGCTGCGCGCACCGATGTAACCAGGCACCACCATTCGGAGCGGAAAACCATGGTCAACGGGCAGGGTCACCCCATTCATTTTTGTGACTAGCAAAGCGCCGATTTCGCGACCGGACAACAGAGCTTTGTCGATGGGGATCGACGCGCCGAAAGGAATCGTACTTTCACCTTTTTGGATTTGATCCAAGCCCTCAAAGCACACATGCCGCGCTGCCTCTTGAATACCAGCTTGCTGCAACACGTCGGCCAAGGCGACGCCCGTCCAGGTCGCGTTTCCGATCGCTCCCGCTTCCCATTGCACCCCGCCCACCGGCGCTTCCTGGTTGAACTCAATCCGCCGATTGCCAGCGCAGGTCAGCGTGGCCGTGATGGTGTGCTGTTTGAACTGGGCCAGCTCATCCAAACGGAGCGTCAATGGCCGGCGGACGAAGCCGTCAACGTGCAAACGAAATTCGGCGGGGTCGATCTCCGGATTGGGCGCGTGGCTGCGCACAAAGAAGTGCTTGTTGGGCGTGATCCAGCCCTGAACTAACTTGGCCAACTCGGGTTCGCCATTGCGGGGCTCCGTAGTGCGAAAAATCAGATCCTTGTCAGCCGCCGACGTTTGGGCGGCAGCCGGACGTTGCGCTAGACCCGTCAGCACCACGCCACTGGTCAGGATCATTTGCCGCCGAGAAAGCTGTTTCACTGGATTCACCCTTGGCCTTTGTCAAGATCAAGACAGTTTTGGCGCCAATTATACCTGCCCACCATCGTGCCGTAAGGTTATGAATGCTCTGTGGGAAATCTTGGCGATGTGCTATGTTGCGGCTGATGAGACCTATCAGGAAATGGATTTCCGCATGAACACATCATCCGCCCGGTCCCTGCCCTACTCGACCGACGACGAAGCCCCACCAGCGCAGGTGGACTCGAAACAGATCACCCGAAGCTTTCCTCGGCTGCACTGCACCAGCCGGATTGTGATCCCGGCTCGACTCAAATCAACTCGTCTGCCAGAGAAGCTTCTATTGCGAGAAACCGGCAAGACGGTTCTGCAACACACGTTTGAATCGGCTTCGTTGGCCACACGACCAGCGGGCATCACCATTGCCGTCGACTCGGAACCGTTAATGCAGGCCGCCAAGAATTTTGGTGGTCAGGCGATCATGACTGACGAGAATCTGCCCAGCGGTACCGACCGCGTGGCTCGAATCGCAGTCCAGTTCCCCGATGTTGATATCTTCGTCAACGTGCAGGGAGATGAACCTGAAATATCAGCGGCGGCCATCGATCAATTGATTGAGTTACTCGAGTGCAATCCACAGGCTTCCGTCGCCACTTTAGCGGCTCCCATTCGCGAGCGCAACCGGCTGGACGACCCGTCCTGTGTCAAGGTAATCGCCGACCATCGGGGACAGGCAATGTGTTTTAGCCGCAGTCCGATCCCGCATGCCCGTTGTTGGGACGCGGAGCTACTCACTGCGAATCCGCCGGTGTTCTGGCAGCACATCGGAATCTACGCCTATCGACGCGAGTTCTTGATGGGTCTGTCTCAGCTGCCGGCCAGTCCATTGGAACAGCTGGAGAGACTAGAACAGTTGCGTTTTCTACAGGCCGGCTATGCGATCATGGTAGGGCAGATTTCGGAAAGCCCGCGAGGTATTGATACCGCCAGTGACTATCGTGAGTTTGTCGCGCGCCACAGCAAGCTTACTGTGGCACATTCAGCCAGCTAGCCGGGGCCCGCGCGACTCACACTACCGCGAGCCACACTGGTCGCCGATGAGCGTCTGGGCCACAATGACCGGTCGTGGCGCGGTTTACGTACGAGCAGCGCTTCGAGCTCTTCAAACTCAGGCTGGTCCCAACGCTCGCGATGAATGCATCTCAACCTCAACCACCCGATGTGTCGCTGACGGATTTTCAAGCCAAGATTCGAGACATGTATTTGGAAAAAGACTTGCAGCGCGGCGTCGACGGAACGTTCATGTGGTTGATGGAAGAAGTGGGCGAGCTGGCGTCCGCTCTGCGCGAGGGAACGGCGGAAGAACAAGCCGGTGAGTTCGCGGATGTGATCGCCTGGTTGGCCACCATCGCTAATATCGTTGGCATCGACCTGGGGCAAGCCATCCAGTCCAAGTACGGCACCGGTTGCCCAGGCTGTAGCCGTCTGGTGTGCACCTGCCCGATGGACGAAAAACCCTAGCGTGGCAGCAATACGTGGCCTTTCGCTCCGCGAAAGTGAGCACTTCAGTCAGCAGCCGCTTTTTCGCGGAGCGAACGGTCACGCGATTTTGGAGCAAATGTCCGTGCGACGCGCACTAGAATTTCTTGCGCGGCACAGATTGGTACTTCTCGAGGATGGACTCTAGCGGATTCTGAGTTGGCCCCTCGTCAAACTGTCTGGGATCCATGCGGCGGACGGCGCCTGGATTGTTGGCCGCCAACGCTCGGGGATAAACGTCCAATTCACCCCGGGCCGGCAATTGGGCACCCGGCGGCAGTGGCAACCAACCGACACTCTTGGGAACGTAGTTGACGTCCTCAATCGGATTCGGACTGGTACCAGTCGCATCGATCGCAATCGACTGCAGGTGCTCTTCGTAGACACTCAAATCGTAGTAGGCTGCTGGGGGAATCGCCGTCACAAATTCCTGTCGCTGCCATCCGCCACCAAGGGTTCGCGTCTCGACGCGTTCGACCACGGTGGCGCCAGCATCCCGTTCCAGCGATAGCGTCTGCACAGCCCCAGGTTCAATCCGGATCTGTTCAAAGGCATCTCCTTGGCGACTGTCGCCCAAGAGCACGACCAGTGCGTAGCGATGAGTGTTCTTCAAATCCAGCCGAGCTGGCGGCAGTTGCGAATTGGGAAGGACCTCCGTGCTGACCGTTCGCGCAAACGGTTGGAACGCGGGGACCGCCGGAGCCGTATAAGGCAACCACATTTGATTCGGTGCATAACTGATGGGCTGCAGCAGCACTTGACCACCCGCCTGGCGTGACAAGCAGCGACCGGGAAAGCCGACATTCTCTAGCACAAACTGATTCGGCCCACGGCCCCCGCCCGTCACCCGCCACAACTGGTGCGGATCTTGTGCTAGTGGCATGAGAGCCAGATTGCCGCGCCGCTTGGCGCCGATCGCGTACACGCGCCCACGATCGTAGGTCTCCACGCGCACGAACCCTCCGCCGCTGGGCGTGACATACCAATCCGATCCAATGGCTGAACCTCGGTTGATGCAACTCAAGTCAAAACCGCGTCCGCGAGTCAGTACCCAGGGAGCGCCGCGCGAATCGTAGGACGCCAAGCGAAGCATCTGGGCCTGAGCACTTGGTGCACCGCGACTGACCACATCGAACAACTTGTTGATCGCCAACTCGGCCAATAAGCTCCCCGCCGCAGCTCCTACTTGCCCAGCACCCGCTGGCGCCACAGGCGGCAAAACGGGCCGCTGAACCACACGCGGAGGGCTGGCAACGGGTTGGATGGACATCTGACTTGTGCGATAGACGACCGAACCTCCCTGAATTCTGCCGATCTGCATGTGGCCGGAATGCGAACTCGGCCAACGAAGAATCTGACTGGCGGAACGACTATAAAACGCCAACCACCCGCGATCGGCTGAATCGAATCGCGATTCCCTTTGGTACCGGGTCACGGTGCCGTCGGCGCCAATGACCTGCAATTCGCTGCCTGACAATACGGCTTGAGAAGTTGTTCCCAAGTTGGGCGCGGATAGAAGGAATCGCTGTCCGGACGCAGATTCCAACGGCGTCTGCGCGCAGGAGTAGCTGCCGCCCGCGACAAGCCATCCAACGATACAAACCGCTTGGATCGAGCGAGCACGAATTGGCGATTGGATCATGGCGGTGCCCCGCAGCTAACGTTGAAAAATCGGCAACACCGTCCGTGGCATATTTAGAATCAAGCAGGCCATCGCCGTCCCATATTCTACACTGTTGTAGTCGAACCAAGCTCCCTGCGCGTTTTGCAGACTCAGCAAGGTGTCTCGCAGTCCTCGGTACCAAGACTTCCAGGCCTCGCCGCCCTGGTGCCAAAAGGCTTGCACCGAGTAGTAGTGGGCGTAAAAGAAGAAGCCGTCGCGTTCCAACGAGTTGTTGTTCGCCACGTTGTTCAACAAGTAGCTCTTAGCGGCTTCTATTTCAGTGCCTTGGTAAATGCCTGCATTGTAAAGTGCTACCACGGCGGCCGCCGTCAACGGAAATCGGCTTTCACCGCCTGTAATCCGATACATGTAGCCGCCATCGGCGTTCTGACTGCGGCGCACGTAATCTACGGCACGGTCGATTGTTTCTTTGGGTACTCCAATACCAGCGTTCTTGGCTGCTCGGAGTGCCATCATCTGGCAAACCGTCACGGACAAGTCGGCTTCTTCGGGCGCGGGATTGTAACGCCAGCCTCCCGCCGCGTTCTGAGTGCGCACAATCAACTCCACCGTAGCAGCTAACTTGTCGCGAAACTCGTGGGTTCGACGCGTACCGTACAACTCGGCTAAAAACAGCGTGCCGAATCCGTGGTCATACATGGGTCCGTGGCTGGTCTCTCCTTGAGCTGACAGAAAGCCACTGGATTGCACTTGAGAGATGACATACTCGCCTGCGCGCTGGAGCACGATACCGGCTTGTCCCAGACCTGGCAAAACTCCACGACTGAGCAATGCCAAACCGGCCAGCGAAATGACGCCAACCCACCGGCCTTGCTCCGAGGATTGAAACGAACCATCCTCTCGCTGCCGTCCAATCAGGGCAGCCAGCCCTCGTCGTATCGCTAGATCCACTTTGTCCGTATACAGGTCGTCCGTATCGCTTCGGGCGCTAATGATTTCTGTTTGGCCGTGGGCCTGCGGCAAGCCAGCAGCCGAGGACGCCCCCGCCAATCCGCCCGCCGTCAGCCGACTCGCCAAGCGCAACGCAGCGCGGCG
>JANQOL010000134.1 GCA_028289675.1 Pirellulaceae bacterium | reverse complement strand
GCGGCAGACTATCCGAATCGCGCTGATCCGGTGTTAGCGTCAGCGAGATGGCCGCCAGGCAAATTGTGCTGAGGATACCGGCAGCAGCCATCCAGCGGCGTCGCCCCAAGACCCAGTGGATTAACACTTCAATGCGATCGAGATTGCGATCAATCAAACTGCGTTCATGTCCCGCGTGAACTTGGTTTCCAAGCCAAGTGCAGCAAGCCAGCGGGATGACGGTTACCACCGAAAGAAAGCACAGCACGACGCCAATCATGCTGCACAATCCGAATTGCTGCACCCACTCGGAATCGGCCAATGTCAGTGATCCAAAGCCGATGGCCGTGGTTAGCGAAGTCAAAAAGCAGGCCAGTCCGACTTGTTCCAAGCCTTGTTGCGCGGCAGCCAGTTTGTCCAAGCCCGCCGCGCGTAGCTTGCGGATTTGAACCATCAGATGCACTCCATCGGTCAAGCCGACCAAACTGACTAAGATTGGCAGAATCACGTCAATCAACGGATTGTTTTCGTAGTTCAAAAAGCGGATCCAACCGAGCGTCCAGCAGACGCCAACGACGGGGGCCAAGGCAACCACGATTACCGCTCGAACACCCCGAAAGAGAATCAGAGCCATGACAAAGATCATGCCGTAGCCGATCAGTTGGAACTTCAGCAAATTGGATTCGTGTGCTTCGAGCGCCGCGATGGCCGACGGCATCGACCCGGTGACTCGAAATCGAAAATTCGATTCTGAGAAGCTGCTGGCGGCTCGCTGAGCTGTCTCTTTCAGTACGGATGTAGCGTCGGCGTCGTCCAGGATGTGGTAGTAGTTGAAGGTGACCAACATGAGCGTCGCCGTAGCATCGTCGCTTAGCAGTTGTCCGCCGACCAGCGGATGCCGCATGGCTTTGTCCTTGGCTTGAGCAAAGCGCTGGGGCGAGGCGGAGGATCGCGGCAGCAACGGTTCCGGCAGTCCGAAGATGTTCAGGATGGGAACGCGGTCCATCCACAACACATTGGTGACTTGCGGCAGTGCTTCCAGCTCGTCGGTCACTTGCCGTAATGCGGCGACGGCCTCTGGGGTAAAGAAGTCATCCGATTCAACGACGATCACCGCGTCCGAATTGGACAAACTGATCGGGCTGACGTTGCGTTCACGGCTCGCGGTTTCGGTTTCTTCCGCCGGTTCGTCTCGATCGGAGTTGGGCAGACCTTTTGAGCTGGGCTGGCGACCGACAATCCAACTGGGATCGAGGTAACCGACAAGAGCAATGCCGCTGATGACAGTGAGCAAAGCGGCTATGAAGCCGCGATTTCTAACGCTCAGCGAGGCGAGGCGATGGCTGAATGTGTTCATAGTGGGAGAAGAAAAGCAACGACGTGGAACAACCGGTCAGGACAACTGCCTGCAGAAAATCAGCGCCCGGCGTCAATCCCGGTCCTTCCTTCAGAAGAGTTCCTCAGCGACTTGACGGACTTCATCACGAGTAGCTCGTCCGTCTTCATCGAGGTCCCACCGCCAAAAATTCCAACGGCGAACAATGATACTGGCCTCTGCCCGATGGATCACGCCATCGTTGTTGCCATCCATTTTCTCGAAGACCCGCGACACATAGTTGTCAATCAGCCTTGAACGTCTGGCCTGTTGTTCCGCACTTGCGTCAGACTCCGTCGCAGCGCGCGCGCTACTTGCCAACGACTGGTTGTTTGGCTGACGAGGGATCGACACTTCGAAAAATGCAACGGCCATTTCTTCCCAAGTCTGGTCGCCCCAAGTAACCCATTGCTCCGGATCTGGATTGAAAGGGTTTTCCGACGAGTTGTCGAACGTCGCATCAAATCGCAACGATGCTAGGGAGTCCAGAGGAATCGAGCGTGAAAACTGATAAGTGTGTTGCCAATTGAAGTCGTAGTTTGGCACGCTCAGCAAGATGGTCTCGTTTGACTGGTCAAGTTGCTGGTCGTTCGGGGCACCATTTTCGGTGGCCGCATCTCGGGAAACTCCGTCCTGTTGTTGACCGATCAATTGAAACGATTTTCCGCGGTAGTGCATGTGCGGTGTGGCTGCCAGCAGTTCAGCTTGTCGTGGCAGAAAGGACAACTGTGCCGTGACGTGATGATCCGGTGCTCCGGGTGGAATCTCAAAATCTTGTTCCAACGCCATCAGCGTGTACACGTTGTGCGTGACATCCGCTTCGTCGGCAAACACCACGCCGACTTGCGTTACATCCTGGCGTTGGGTGCCGCTGGGCGTGTAGTGCATCTGAAAGACGAGCTTGGAGCCGGCTGGAATCAATCGCGCGTGCCCGGGGGGCAGTTGCTGGACGCGTTGGCCGGGCACATACGCAGTCAACCAGCCAACGCCCCGGAAGCGAGCTCCGTCCGGCGGTCGGACAAACACGATTGCGTGGTGCACGACGTCGTGGCTGCCAGGCACCACTTGGGCGCCGCTCACCCACTTGTCTTCCGTAAAGCCGGGGTCCACCACAAAGTACTGGTACTCGACAACACCATCGCGCGGCACCATGAAGGGCCGGTCGCGCATGGGAATGACCAGGTCAGGTTCTCGTTCCAGTTGCCAGCCCCGGACATATTCACGTGGTGTCGTAGCCACCGGCGGTCCTTCGGGCGCGCCGGCTTGTATCCACCGGCGAAATAGTTCCTGGTCTTCTTCGCTCATGGACCGCTCGTTGGCGAAGCTTCCGTACCGCGGGTCGGCATGCCAGGGAGGCATTCGACCTTCTTCAATGGTCTCCAACATGGTGTCCGCCCAGCCAACAACCTCGTCGTATTGGTCCATTGCGAAGGGACCGATTTCGCCAGCCCGGTGGCAATCGATGCAGTGGGTTTGCAGCAGTGGAAACACATGCTCTGTGAACGTGATTCCCGGTCGTCCGTTGGCGGTGTCTCGGTCGGATGTGTCTTGATTGCCAGGGGAGGGGACTTGCTTGATTTTCCCGATCACGCAGCCAAGCGCTTTGGTCTCTTTGATGGAGACGACCTTACCGGCCAACAGCTCATCAATGGCCACCTTCAGATCTTGCCGGCTAGCTTTGGCCCGGCTGGTTCCCGGTGCATACTGATCATCGATGCGGCCTCGGTATCGGAGCTTTAGGTCACCGTCGAGTAAAAAAACCTCCGGCGTCCGTGTTGCACCATAGCGATCGGCAACGCGATTTTCGGGGTCGAGCAGCAATTCAAACGTCGACTCAGTTGTCTCCGCGTAGTGACGAACGTCTTCCAGCGAATCCTGGCGATTGCTCATCACTCCCACGAAGTCCACATTGCGCTGGGCATATTCCTCGACCAACGCATTGAGCCGGCCGGCGTACAAGCGGGCTAGTGGACATTCGGTGCCCAGGAAGCACACCACGGTCAGTTGCCGAGGTGATTCTCGTGGAGCCACCACAACCGATTGACCTTGATAGCTCTTCAGCTCGAACGAGAGCTGCTCGGCCAGCACCGGCCGCGTGATCACCATCAACAGCGCCATCGCGGGCAGCCATCGACTGGATTTGAACGCAGCAAATAGCCTGACTGCATGTCGTTGGATTTGCGCGATGGTTCGAGAGCCCACAGCGTCCACTCCTGGTTTGCGAAGAATCCCTGGCAAAGCCCGCTAAATCATCGTAGTGCGAGACACAGGGGCGCGAAGTATCCAGGGCGAAAAATTGAGATTCGCAGACGCGGCTTAGAGACTTCAATAGGCAGTGTCGCAGCTTAGCCACGCTTGCCATTGATTCGCGTTGTTTTGGATCAGCTTTGTTTAGCAGTTAGCCGTAGGCGTCCATATGTGCTGTCTACGTACGCCTACGGCTATTGCTAAACACAGTACCGTTGAAACGTAGAAGTGCTGATTTAGTGACCTCAGCGTGCTGGCATTTGCAGGGCCTGCCGCTGACGGGGGCTCAACCACTCGAGTGCTTCAGATTGGTCCCGAGGGCCTAGAGAATTCAACTTGGTCAACTGCGTCGCGTTGAGCCCAGGTACTTTAGCTAGCTGCGGCCACTTGGACAGTTGTCGTTTTTGGTCCGTTCGTTTGGCAGAACGGTAGGCGGATGTCAGGTGTCCGGCGGGTAGGTTGCCTGCCGAGCCACCACCGACTGTGTAAACCTTTTGCGCGCAGCGAACTTTCGAGGCCGCCTGCGTGACCTTGGCCAAGTTGGTTGCCTTCTGGTCGAACACCACCAACGTAACCTCGCGGCCTTCCCGCCAACCGGCTTCGGTGGCGGCGACTCCAGGAATCGCGCCAAGTTCGTATTCGCCGGTCCAG
>JANQOL010000129.1 GCA_028289675.1 Pirellulaceae bacterium | reverse complement strand
GGAGGCCAGTTAGTCCAGCGACGAAAACGGGCGCGCGACGAACCGCCAGCACGCGTTGGCTGCCAGTGCAGAAGAATCCGAATAATACGATCGCCCCCCAAATGACTGCGCATTGGGCGATCCACAAAGGCTCCAACGGATGAGGTGTAAAGGTCGCGAGTCCTATCCATGCCAGAGCGATTAGAGCAAGGCAGGCACTGTCCCACTTGAGCTTAGTCATCTCTGGCTTTGTTCACTTGGAGCCCCGCAGAACAGGGAAGATTCTTCAAATTAACTTGTTGCTTGTGAGCCAGCAGTGCTGCGGGGCGAACTAAAGAGGCTCCGCGGTGTTCCAAGCACGACGTGCCAGCGAGTGGTTTGCAGGGCAGTGGCAACACATTTGCTGGCGGGTCGCGCTTGGTTCTGCCTAGGTTACTTTGGGGGCCTTCTTCAAACCAACCGCTACGCTGGCGGTCGATGATGCATCGCGAAGACGGCTTGGGAACAGCGGCAAGACGTGGTCGACAACACCGTATATCTTATAAAATGCGCTTTCAGCCAAAGCGTCTACTCTTTCGGCAAATTTTTCTCGCCAATTTCGGTCTGCTCTCCGCAGCTGCCTGATCATTCCTTGAAACCGCCTATCGTTGGCCGGGTCGGCAACCGCGAAAATCGATCAACCACCAGGGCTCGTACAGGAGTTCTCAGGCCAGCAACCAAGAAATCTGGGAGATTCGAGAAGAATGCAAAGACGCTCGTCAGATTCGCGCACCTAGTCGCGCGGACATATGGTCTACGTCATCCACGCTGGTAGTCGTCCATTCCGTTGAAAACTGGCCACATCAGAAGCAAAATGCTCTGGAGGGGCAGCGTCAATCCGTGCCGGATTGAATGGCAAACAAGCACGACGCGCCAGCGAGTTTGTCCAAACTTGAGGGACTCTCTGGCAGACGCTGAAGGTTTTGTCGCAGACGAGCTTCGTGCCTCGCGCCGGTCCGATAAAACGTATCATTTCACTTTTTGGTTTTTGAGCTTGATCAACTCAGCGACGATTTTATCTCCGATGCCGTCCACTGATCGAGCGGTATTGGCCATGACGACAACGCCAATCTGCAGTTCGGGAACAATGCCCAAGTAACTGGCCGAGCCGCCCACCATGCCGTTGTGCCACAGCAACAGATGATTTCGCATGGACCAATTCTGCCAAGCCAAGCGGCCTTGGCCGCGCTGGTAGTCCGTTAAGATGTGAGGTTGCCAATGGGTAAACAACGAGATGGCAATCACGGCCCAAAGCAGATAGGGACCCATGGCCATTGGTTCGATGCCCCACACCCACCAAGACAGCAGGGTCACGGCGGCCAGCGTCATGCCGCCCGCCACGCGCCCTATCCAGATCGTGCCCAGCAACGTTGGCACCAAGATCAACGTGAAGTTCAAGAGACTGTTTGAGCCGAACGCTGTGACCCATTCCCAACCCGATAGGCAAGTCACGAACACGGCCAAAATCAAGATGTAGCCGATGGGCAGAGCCCAGCCCAACCAACGGCTGTGCGAACGCTTGCTAGCGGGCAGATCGGACGGCTCTTGCATCATCAAGATTTCGGCGGCGAGCGGTGATGTGGTCGGGTCCAAGTGTGCACGAAGGAACTTAAACATGTCCTCCAGCGACGAACGCACCCCGCCGGCCGCAACCACAGCTTCGGTGAAGTCCCAATGCGGGCAAGGCTTATTCAAACTGCGATAGGCGGTTGCCAGTTCCGGCCCATGCTGGTGATCTGAGCGAGTCGTTGTGTTCGACATCCCAAGCGGTTCCAGCACGCGTTGCCGGACCGCTTGGTGATAGTCTGTACCCGCTAATTTGCCCAGGGCGTGACCAAGTAGGCCCACACCAAAGTTAGAGTACTCGGCACGCGAGCCAATGGAACGAATGTGGGTCATGCCATTCAGGCATTCATACAGCATCTCTCGCGTGTAGTGCGCGTAAGGATTCTCCATGTCCGCGGTAGCGAGCAGATCGCCCGGCAGTCTGGGCAGCGACGAACGGTGATTGGCCAGGGAGCGATACGTGATTGATGCCGCGCCGTCACTGGGCAGCGTCACTTCATCTCCGAAAGCATCTTGAACGGGGGCGTCCAATTCACACTCTTGCCGCTGCACAGCTGAGGCCAGCAGCAACGACGTGAACAGTTTACTGAGCGAGCCTACTTCAAAGACGGTCGACTTGGTGACTGGGCGACGCGACTCGCTGTCTGCCCAACCCCTTAACGCGCTGACTTCGTGGCCGTCCCAGAGGACGCCAATAGCAATACCCGTCAGTTTCCGGCAACCATCGCTTGCAAGCCGGTCGATATACGACGCGATATGCTCTCCGATGTTGGGCTGCGAGTTGTCGTGCATTTCTACGGCCTAGAGGGCAATGGCGCTAATCGGTTGAACCAGGGGCAGTGGCAGTTGCAGGACGTCGCCAAACACGAGGAAATCCGAGACACAACAAAATGAAAATGCAGGCGGGCCAAATCCATGTAGGTCGTCTGCGACCGACGGTAGTGGTTTTCCATTTTCTGGCTAATGTGTCGCAGTCGTACAGTCTAACTTGGCCACGATCGTCGCCTACCGCCAGCAGCCTTCCGTCATCCGAAAAACAAACGGCCGTGGGAGTTTCGGCAAGCTCTATCGTTTGGCAGCTTAGTTGACTTGGACGGAGTATTTGGACTTCGTGATCCAGTCCCAACGCGATCGTCTTTCCATCGGAGGTGATCGCCGTACAGGATATCGAGGATTGAAGATCAAATTTCAACGTTACTGGAGGATGCGCACTTCCCATATCCCGGAACTCCATGGAGTCGCGGGTGGTGATCACCAACGTTGTGCTGCCGTGCAAAATGCATACGTCGGTGATCCATCCGGGCACTGCGACTTTGCGCAGTTTGAGTCCAGCGCTGTGTTCACCCAGTACTATCTCTTCGACACTGGCAATAGCAAAGTGACGTCCATCCGAGGAAACAGCCATCCGCACCGGGAATATATTGTCAAGCGATTGGCCGGCGGACTGTTTCCACAACGGCTGCATGTGAGCGAGCGAGAACGCTGACAGCTCACGGTCGTTCAACGTGATCAACGTACTTTTGTCCGGCGATACGCCAAAGGTCCGAGTGGCGGAATTAAGCAGCTGAGTCAGAGATTGACCTTTCTGGTGTGGTGGAAATAACTGAGCCGTGCCTTGAGCGTGAACTAGCAGGCGATCGCCAACCGCAGTGACGTCACTCGGGAGCCAATTAGATCGCCAGACTGATACAGCGAGTTTGGGCCGCATTCGCATCGCAACCATGTCGGCGGTCGATCCATCTCGAGCATCCAGAACGCTAACTGTCTGTGAAACATCGGCAAACATCGGTACCCGGGAAACGCTGGAAACCCGGCGATGCCAAGTTCGCGCATCGTATCTGTTGACGGCCACTTGACTTCCGTTACCCATGAAATCCAACGAGCGAATGCGGCAAATCCGTGCAGCGCAGCTCTCCGTTTGAGTCAACGCCAGCAGGCACGCGAGCAACGACATCATGTGCAGAGCGCGGGCGATGGTGATGCGAGCCATGATCCGGACCGTGGTGTGTTTGCTGATTGAGAAAACGAGAAGCTATTGCGGGAGCAACAAAAGTCATTTTCCCTCGTATTGGTACGCACCCCAACCAATCGGTAGTTCACTGGTTACTCGAATGCGCGTCCAGTAATTCGATCACGGCCGGACAGGTCCAGCGGCGTTCATGGAATTGCTGGGTATAACGAAGTGGTGTGACATCGCGGTAGCAGTGCGTGGATTCATCTTCAACGAATCGCAGCCGCTTTCTCAAGGAGGCACGCACATGCGCGTCGGCTCCATGATCTAACAACAAGCGGGCCAGCTGAGCGTCTTGCTGACGTCCGCATACATGAGCTTGCGAGACAGCGGCATTAAACAATGGCGTATGGCCGCCGAAGCCGTCGGCATCGATCAAGGCTCGAGCATTCGGATCCGCACCATGATCCAGCAACCAACGGGCGATTTCTGGTTCGTCAAAGTCCATGCACATATGCAGCAAAGTCGTCCCGTCTAACGATGTACCGTGCAAGCCCAGCGATTCGTCAGTGTGACAGCCCAATTCGAGTGGATAAACATCGCGATAAGTGAAGTGGCGACGCGGCAAAGCCGCGTCCTGTTCCAGATGCTGTTGCAACAAATCCAGTCGGCCACGATGCAGGGCCATCACGGGAGTTGACGGAAAAGACACGCCGTGCGCTGCGAGTACTTCTAAGCATCGGTGCTTGCCGGTGGGCTCGCGCGTGTAGGTCTCCAATACAAGTGCGACTGGTGCCATGCGATTGCCGTCAGCGTCAGCGAGTTCCGCGCCCAGATCGAGCAAGAACTGCAGGCCATCGGCATTGAGCGTCTCACAGGGACCCATGACCATGCCCGGTTTCAGCTGTGCTCCGTGGCCAAGTAGCCAGTTAGCAGTCTCCAATTGACCTTGCAGACAAGCACGATCCAACGCGTGTTGAAAGTCGGTGGCGCCGGCGTCGGCCAACACCTCAATGACCCGCAGGCAACCCAGGTTGGCGGCATAGGACATTGGTGGTCCCCAATTGCCCTTCACGCCGCGCGCGTCCTCATGCAGCAGCTGCGGATTCTGAGCCACCAACGCCAAAACTGTCCTAGGATCGTCGTTGCGAATCGCCAGGATCAACTGGCAAGCCAGTTCCAGACGCCGCCAACTTGGCAGACCGTACGCCAGCGCTAGCACCAACTGGGCGTCTGCCAATGCCGGGACTCTCAACTCAGAGAACTGTGGGTGCAATTGGGCAAATTCCTGGCGCGCGTCCTGCTCGCCCACTTGATAGCTCTCCAGCAATTCTTGAGCTTCGCGCGTCAGCACGTCGATTCGCGGAAACACCGGTAAGTGGTGGCCAGGCAACGGTTTTCTCCTTGGATTCGCTGCGGCGTCGCGTCCTTGCGAATATTCGCGACACGAAGCTGGTCAACGCCTATGTCTCTGTGCGACGCGGGTTAGGTGATGTGGCTGGGATGTAGCCGGGTTGCAGCTGTTGGCCGGTTTGAATGGCTGATGCAAAGACCACGGTATCAGGGTGAGTATTTGCGTTGACGACAATTTTGCCTTGACAATTGCGTTGAACCGCTACGTCGATCTTGGACGTTGTTTCGCGATCACCGGTAATCTGGATCAGCCCTTCGCCGTCCGGGGCCAGTCCGCGAGCGAGCCAAGTCCCGTGGAGCAGCAACGACGAATTGTGGGATCGCAACAAGTTCGAAACGACCTGAGCACGGCCATCACCGTGCAGCTTCGAACCGGCGACAATGCTGAACAGTTCGGTGTCTTCGACCAGAATACCGACACCGCCAGAGCGCTCCACGGTGAGGTTCGAGCAGGTGACGCGATTGGAACGGCGGGCCATAAATTTGGTGCGGCATCGCATGGCTGGTCCGGATTTCTTGCCGCAATGCATGATCACCACGTTGTGCAGTGTCGCGTCCCAGGCATCGACTAAGTCTAAACCGACGAGGCCCGCACGTTTGACTTCGACGTTTTCCAGCACCAGGCGAAGGCTGTTTTCGCATATCAGGGCAGCGTCACAGGTGGAATCGTTGGCACAGCGAATGGGCAAATTTCGAATGTGACAACGCTGCAGCCGACCACTGAGTTCAAAGTCCTGTGGGTTGCCGCGAAAGATGAGTTGTCCATCTCCGTGCAACACGTGCTCGACGTTCCCAAAATCGAGCACTTGACCCGGCGTCCCGGCTAGCTCGAAGATGTGGGGTCGATCAATGATCGTCGATTCGGCCGCAGAGAGTTGGACGTTCATGGGCTCAGGTCTCCAAGTGCCGCGAGCCGCACGGCAGGCAATATCCATGAAACGGTCATTGAAAACACAAGAACAACCAGATACACCGTAAAGTTGTCGACGTTACCACAGAGGTTTTCGTTCCAAGCGTACAAGCCGTGTTCCCGCAGGCAACTCAATCTGCAAAAACAGCGCAGGTGCCGTCGGAACGGTTAGCATACGCTCGTCAGCGAACGCGTGCCAGCCGCCGTCATTGAACTGCCTAACGCATAGCAATCCACCTGCAGATGGTTCCAATTCGATTCTCAGCTCTCTCGTCGATGGCCATGTCCAGGCCAATCGAGTGACCGCCGTGGAACTGCCGCCGTCCAGTGTGCAGAGTGGCGCCGGCCGAGCGATCGGCTGCCACGAAAACATCTGGCCATCGTCTGCGCCGGATTTGGCCAGTCGGTGAGTCACTCCCAGCTGACCGAGCAGCTGATCCAGTTGCGGCTGCATTGGCTGCAACCGGTCGACTGATCGAAGCCTGCGGAGCAACTGCCGAACGTCTGCGGTCAGGATGGATTGGGAGGCAGCTAGATTGGTCAGGCTTGCCGCTTCGTTGAGTTTGCCTAACAGAAACTGCCGTTGGTAGGCGGTCTGGCGCTCAACAAAGACGACTGCATCGGAGTCACCATCTTTACCGCGAGCTGGCTCAAGCGTCGTCATATCAAACTCGGTTGCGTCTACCCACACCCGCGCAGACGGAGGTAAATTGCCTCGTAGTTGATCTGGCGCGGGCGCGGCTACAAAGGCGATCCAGTGGCTGGCGACAAATGCCATCTCAAATAGAGTCAGCCATACGATGCCTTTTTCAGATCTTTTCATCAACCGTGGTGCCAACACAGCAACCGACAATGGCACCAGACCGGCACTGCACAGCGTCCACAACAGCGCCGTTGGGTCAGTGGGGCCAAACCATCGGTCCTGGTCCAGTTGAGGAAGCCAGGTTAATGCGTCCGTTTGTAGGTGGGACCAAAGGAGCAACCCACCGCACCCACCAACCAGGCATGCCGACGGCGCGATCACCAGCCAGCGCGTCCAACTCGCGAGTGGCCATCCGCCCGCTGCAAGACTTGGTCGTTGATCGAGGCCCATGCCCGCCAACAGACTGCCACCTGCGATGAACCACACGGTCCACTTGGCCGGATATCGGAATCCTGCATAACCCGGCACGATGCAAGTCAAAACCCAGTACAAACTGCTAAAAGAGTCTGGCGGTAGCAAAGTAGCCAGCTGCCCGTCACCGCCCGCCAGCAGCTGCCGAACTAGCCAGACCATCGAATAGTTGCCTAACGAAGCTAAGAACGCAAAAGCGGTGATGGCCACCAACCACCGGGTGTTGGCGTGTGCCCTACGCAGCGCCCCAACCGCCAGGCAACATGGAATGAGGCCAAAGTAGATGCCTGGGACCCACATCCGACCCTCTGCCGGAATCACGCCCACCCATCGTGAGTTCTCGGGCAAGTAGTGTCCGCCCAGAGTTGGCCAAATGGTCGTCAGGATGTACCAGGGCGGCAAGCTAAAGTCGTAGTTGTGGTGCGTGGAAGGTGTGTTGCTAGGAATGTAGCGTTGCAGCTGGGCGAGTGGCGAAGCCGGTGCGACGTCATTGTGTGTTGCCGTGGCCGTC
>JANQOL010000108.1 GCA_028289675.1 Pirellulaceae bacterium | reverse complement strand
GGCGAGTTGGCCGCGCCTCCGTTGATGGGACTCGCCACCGACGACAGCCACGAGTATTTCGGTCGCCCTGGTTCGCGGCCCGGCAGAGGCTGGGTCATGGTTCAAGCCGAGTTCCTGACGCCTGAGCACTTAATCCGAGCCATGAAACGCGGGCAATTTTACGCTTCAACAGGTGTTGAGTTGTCCGAGGTCGGCTTTGACGCGGAACGGCGAACGTTGTCCGTTCGGATCGATCCGCAAGTAGACACTAGCTACAACATTGAGTTCATCGCTACGATAGCGTCGTCGGAGCCCGGTAAGTTGCCGGGCTCCGAAGACATCGGCAAGGTCGTGGCGCAGGCAGAGGGATTGCACGCGGCTTACCAGCTGCAAGACAACGAGTTGTATGTCCGAGCACGCATCACCAGCACCGCGGCCCACGCAGATCCATCCTACACTGGGCAGCACGAACAAGCTTGGACCCAACCGGTGGGCTGGGAAAACCGCGTGCAGTAGTGTGTCTTTCCTTTCCATTCAACTGCTGTGACAGTGGGCTGCAAGGTTTGCTCGCAGATTAAAATATTCCGCAGCTGTCGTGATTTACGACGTAGTTGTCACTGCACTTTAGGGATCGTACTGCATGTCGACGTCCTCCATTGAATTGGAACCTTGGCTGATTGTGTTGGGCCAAGGCGCGGACTCAGCACTCGCTCTGTGGCGGCTGGATGATCAACAAGGCGATGCGCTCGCCGTGTTCTCCAATGAGGTTACGGCCGAGACCTACGCCGGTCAAAACTGTGGCGACGTCTACCGGGTCGTCCAGCTGCGCGAACTGGCATTGATTCGTACGTTGGCAGATTGCTTCGGACAGGGCATTCGTTACGCTACACTGGATCCAGGACCGTCGCGAGCTCAACGCGTGTTTGTCATCAGAGACGTCCTGTTAGCCGCTCGGCAACGGTTGAGCGACCAGCGAGATCGGCAAGCGCGTTCCGACGAAGATGCCTGAATTCCAGCTCAGCGTTATGAAAGTGAACTAATGAGAATCATGGTATTGGCATTCGCCGCGGTTTGGGCGGCGACATGCGGTTGGACGACGAGTCTTATCCGGGCCGGGGAACCGATGACCGTTCGTCTGTGGGACGGAGACGCTCCCGGTGCGGTCGGCACATCGGAAGATGACGTGCCTACAGCCATCGTGTACTTGCCGGAGTCTGAGCAGCCGACCGCAGCGATGGTGATTTTTCCTGGAGGCGGCTACGGTCACTTGGCCATGGATCACGAAGGTCACCAAATCGCCGAGTGGGCCAATCAAATGGGCATGGCGGGCATTATTGTCAGCTACCGGCATCGCCGACGCGGCTATGGACATCCCGCACCCATGCTGGACGCTCAACGCGCGATTCGACTCACGCGTCACCACAGCCAACAATGGAACATCGCACCGGAGCGAGTCGGAGTCATTGGCTTTTCCGCCGGAGGACACCTGTGCACCACAACGTTGACACATTTTGACTCGGGGCAACCGCAGGCCAGTGATCCCATCGACCGGCAAAGCTGCCGTCCGGACTTCGGCATCGTCTGCTATGCCGTCGTCGCTTTGGGAGAAAGCTATACGCATCGCGGCAGCCAGCGCAACTTGCTGGGACCGGATCCCAGCGAGCAGGATCTCCGGGCGCTTTCCAACGAGAAACAGGTGACCGAGCAAACACCACCCTGCTTTGTGTGGCATACGGCTGAGGACAAGTCCGTCCTGGTTGAAAACAGCCTCCGGTTCTATTCGGCGCTGGCCGAACACAAGGTCCCCGCAGAGCTGCATGTCTTTCCGGCGGGCAGGCATGGAATTGGATTAGGCGCTGACGTGCCTGGAGCCAGACAATGGCCAACCCTGTGTCGGCAGTGGCTCGAGCGGTTGGGAGTCGTGACCGAAGCTCCCGCCAAAGGCTGAATCACGGACTGGGATTTGCACCGTCGTCACCGGGCCGCCAATTCGTCTAGAACTCGCCCTGGAAAAATCCGCCTGCGATATCTGATCAAGCGGTCGACACCTTTAGCAACCTGGCATCTGTCACGAAACGCCCGACACAACATGCCACTTACAAACTGCTTAGGGCACTCCACGTCATTGTTCATTCCTGCTGGTAGTCAAGACTTTGTTTGAACAACTGACGCTAGTCACCTGCGGATGGCTACTGCTCGCTGCCGCGGGTATCGGTGTCTCTAAGTCCGGATTTGCGGGCGTCAGCATGCTGCATGTCATCATCTTTGCGATGGTGTTTGGCGCGAAGCAGTCGACCGGAGTGCTGCTTCCGATGCTGGTCATTGGTGACATCTTGGCCATTCGTTTCTACGGCAAACAAGTCCAGTGGCCGCAGGTTCGCCGACTGCTTCCTCCAGCGTTGGTGGGCGTTCTGATCGGCACGCTCTTCATGGGTCGCTTGGACGAACAAGCGTTCAAGCCTATGGTTGGCTTGATCATCTTGACATTAACGGCGATCCAGGTCGTGCGTATCTGGCGTCCAAAGTGGTTCGATCACATGCCTCACCAAAAGTGGTTTGCCTGGTCACTAGGACTGCTGGCTGGCATAACAACAATGTTGGCCAATGCCGCTGGCCCCATCGTAGCGCTGTACCTGTTGGCGGTCGCGTTGCCCAAGTTGGAGTTGGTTGGGACCAGCGCATGGTTTTTTCTAGTTATCAACGTATTCAAGTTGCCGTTCAGCTACGGGCTGGGATTGATTCAATGGCAATCGCTGGTCATCGACGCGTTGTTTTCACCAGGCATCTTGCTGGGAATGCTGTTGGGGAACTGGATGGTGCGACGAATTCCCCAGAAGGCATTTGATAGTTTGTTGTTGGCGTTTACTGGCTTCGCGGCGCTCCGTCTGTTGGGGCTGTTTTAAGGCAGTTGGCGCGGCAAGGAGTTGCCAGAATCGTTGCCAGTCCGCAGAAGGAAGATCGCTTGAAACCAATGCCAAAGAGCAGTACGGTGCACCGGGGGGAGTTCATCATCGTCGGTAGCGGCTTTGCCGGCAGCCTCTTGGCGTGGATACTAGCTCGCGCCGGCCGCGAAGTCTGCTTGGTGGACCGCAGTGCCCACCC
>JANQOL010000105.1 GCA_028289675.1 Pirellulaceae bacterium | reverse complement strand
TTTTCGGACTCGATCTTTGATGCGCTCGATGCTCATGACTGCCCTTTGGGTTGTGGATCGTTGAAAACGCAGGGGATTTTCCGCGCCCCTGCCCGCGTGGCCTTCATGGCCTTCCTCTAGCGCTCACGCGCTACGGCTCGCGCCGTTTGCACCAGGAAATAAAAAACGCCTCGGGTTGCCAGAGCGACTGCGAGATCGAGCCGGGCACCCCAAGGCGGGTAAATCAGTGGTTTGGTGATCTCGCTTTGGAAAGCTTATCAAAAAATAATAGAAAGCCAATCTATTTCTTTTTCGATTCGTTTTGCATTGTTAATTAAACTCCAACCCCTCAACGACTTATGGAAGGGAAAAAAATCGTGAAGATGGTGCCATGCCTGAGATCAGTGCCAGAGAGCTTACTGAATTGCGACGGATTGCGACTCGTCTATTGGACGCCGTCGACAAGTTGGAGGGTGTGCAAGTCCACGTTCCGGACGATGTAAAGGCGCACGTCCGGAAGTGTCTTGAAAACCGGATTTGCCTGTGTTGCGGAGCCAAGGTACCGAAATCAGTGAAGATCGTTCGTGGGCAGGAAGCAGCTTGCTACAGCACTACGAGAAAACGAATCCGAGCCGGAGAAGTCCGGGAAATCGATCTTATTCAAGTTGGCAAACTAACAGCAGAGCCATCGCCACCTGGTCGCCCGCCGCGTCGAGAGCTTACTCCGGAGCAACTGCGAGTCGTTGCCGAAGACATGGAACGATACAACCGAAGGACGTCAGGCGACAAAGAAGTCTGATTTCGGGCAAACAGTCGCCAACGACTGAGCGGGCGTGATTAGTATTGCCATGCCGAGTTCAGGCGCGTCAATTCGCTTCAGGATGTGAGCCACCTGGTCAACGGTGTAGGGCTGGCTGTTGATGCGCGTGTAGCCGTGCTTGGGGCGCAGCAGGATTACGTCCCAAAGGACCTCGGCCGTCTCGTTCCGTTCCATTCGGTAGCCCCTGAAGTCCTTACAATAGGTTGATCAAGGTGTCCATAGAGACTAGGCAATATGCATCGGAGATGATAGCATGGCGAGGCGGACATGCAACCCATACCGGGTGCCAAGGATCGGTGGTTGAAACTTCCTTGGTAACCAATCCATGCGTCCTGAAGACTTTGAGCCAATTCCATTTCCCGCACAATCTTCGGATGAGCTGACTGAAGAGCAGCGCAGGGTCGTTGAGCGTGACATTCAACGCTTCCACTCGTCGTTCCGCGTTGAGCCTGCGCGTGAATACCGAATAAACCGAAAATTGCTGGCGGCTTCGATATTGACCTCCGCTCTGTGCGTGTCTATCTCTCTCGTTGTCTTCGGGTGGCTCCATTACAAAGAGAAACCCCTGATTTTTGAAGGGCAACCAATTGTTGAGTCGGAGCTAAATCTAATACGAGGCGCTCGCCGGACGCGGGCCGTCTTCGACGCTAGTTACGATCCCAGTGGCATAGCGTCCCGAACAGACGAATTACTTGAACTCATGGATGAGGGACAGATCGATGCAGGGATGGTATCTAAACGTAGTCGCAGGAGCCTTACTAAGTAGCGTCATCTGTGGAGGGGCTGCCACACCCCCGGTTCACCAAGGTGTATCGGCGTGCATGGCATGTGAAGACGAGGCGGCAGCACTTGCAGCTGCTGAAGCCACGTACAATGCGGCCTACGACGCATATGAACAGGCCTACGATGATTTCCTTGCGAATCCAGGGCCAGTTACTGCCGCTGCTCTCGCCTCGGCTGAAGCAACACTCGACGCTGCCGAAGCAGCCCTAGACGCAGCTCAAGCCGCTCTCGACGCATGCAACGGTGGACCAGGTGGAGATCCAAACGAGCCGCCTGCTGCCGTGATACTTGCTGGGACGGTCTCCATCCTTGAACGCTAAGGTGCAGCCGCCAGTTATAATCCCCGCTTTTGCGAGCTTAGCGCAAGGGCGGGTGGCATGGACCAAAAACAAGCGGTCTCATTTGGGCGATCAGTAGAACTCTCAATTCAGCTCCTGATCGTCCTGTCTTTGATTGCATACAGCGTCGAAACGTTGCCCAACTTGAGTTTGGGCTGGCGTAGCGCTCTGCGAGTGTTTGAGATTGCTACGGTCGTGATCTTCACCATCGAGTACGGCGCCCGTCTCTACTTGGCACGTGGGCGGCTGAAGTTTGCCACCAGCTTCTTCGGCATTGTGGACCTTCTCGCCATACTGCCCTTCTATCTGTCATTGGGCATCGACTTACGCTCAGCACGTGCGCTGCGGTTGTTGCGCCTGTTTCGGATGTTCAAGTTGGCGAGGTACAGCTCCGCGATTCAGCGGTTCCATCGTGCACTGATGATTGCCAAGGAAGAGATAGTGCTTTTCCTCGCTGTAACTGCGATTCTCCTCTACCTAGCTGCTGTGGGCATCTACCACTTCGAGAACGAAGCACAGCCTGAAGTCTTTTCGTCAGTGTTTCACAGCCTTTGGTGGGCTGTTGCGACCCTTACCACCGTCGGCTACGGCGACGTCTACCCGGTTACTGTTGGCGGTCGCATCTTCACCTTCGCCGTCCTGCTTGTCGGCCTTGGCGTTGTTTCTGTACCCGCCGGTCTTGTTGCTTCGGCGCTATCTAGTGCCAGAGAACTGGACCGGTAAAGTGAATTCATCGAACAACAATGGTTCTACGGGCACATCGTCGGACAACGGCACCATCGCGCAACTGCATTGCGTCGATACTCTGTTGACGATCGATATGGTGTAATCACTAGCTCTGTTCCTTATTTCCGGTGTCTCATTAGTGGTTTCCAATGTCAAATCCGATGCTACTTCTTTGCTGGTGATCAATAGGTTGTAATCCCTATCTCCGTTCCTGACCTTGATTTCCGATGTTTCGTTAGTGCTTTTTGACGCCACTGCCATGACCAGAACGATGGTTCCGAGTGCCATGAACATCAAGCCAGGCCCGTAGCCAGACACTGCAAATCTCATCAGAGCTGATTGAAAGTTCAATTCTGACCGCCCTGCTTTAATGCCGTGCATATACAAGCGAAATCCTAGAAACGTACAAATGATTCCACCCAGAACTATTGCAATTCGCTCAATGCCACGCCAGAAGGTAGGGTCGGTTAGGTAATCCACGTTATAGCCTCCCGTTTGAGCTGGTAGTCTCTGTACAAGCTAATGGCCGTAGCTGCGCGAGAATTGGGCGCTGAATACGTCGTATGCCAATTTGTACCAAAGCATTGATTTGACTTCGGTACTTCGGTTTGCTAATTTGATTGCACTCTAGCAAACGCGCTACGGCTCGCGTCGGTCGAGGATTGACCACGCGAGCCAAGCAATGTCCACAGAAACCCAGTCTGTTCCAGCCAACGAGCGTCTAGCGTACACTCTGGCCGAAGCCGCCCAAGCTATCGGCATCCCCAAACGCACCTTGCAAGACGCTCATTCCCGAGGTGAATTCCGCGCCGTCAAACGCTGCGGACGATGGATCGTCACCCGGACCGAACTACTCCGCTGGCTCTCAGACGATTCGTAGCGCGTTCCACCCATGGCCAGCTTCTACCGGGACGGTAGCCGAAAAGGCTATCGCGCTCAGGTGTGTGTTGGTGGAGTCAAGCGGCAGCTCTGGCTCGGCCCCGTCTCCAAGAGCCAAGCCCGTTCCGTTTGCTCGCACCTCGATCAACTGAACCTTGCACGCGACACCGGCACGATCGCACCGGCCGAGACCCGCCGCTGGGTCTCCTCGATCTCTCCCCGCATTCGCAACCGGCTGGCAGCCTGGGGCCTCGTCTCCGGTGCGAGTGCCGCCAAGCGACTGCCGGGCACGATTGGCGCCTTCAGCCAGCACTACATCGAAAGTCGCGATGACTGGGAGCCCAGCACGGCTAAGCGGATGCGAAACGTGCGTCAGCACATGATTGCCCAGTTGGGCACTGACACCGCGTTGGCGGCCGTGACACCGGGCCAAGCCGAAGAATTCGCCCGTTGGTGTCGAAGCAGTTTTGATTCGCGGAGCCACTCTGGCAAGATCATCGGTGATGTCCGACACTTCTTCCGCACTG
>JANQOL010000093.1 GCA_028289675.1 Pirellulaceae bacterium | reverse complement strand
AAAGCGGCCAACAACCGTCGGCAGGCTTCGGCTGGCAAGCCCAGCTCCTCGGGCAACCATTGGCGGGCCAACCGGCTGGCCAACCGAACCACGGCACGTTCACCATGCAGAGTCGGCAACGTGCCGATGCGAGCTTCAATGGGAGGATTGCCCACCACCAGCCGACCTTCCTGCGGAACGTCACTGCGGTAGGTGATCAGTTTGGCCAACGCCTTGAGCCGCCCCATGATGCTGGTTGAACTGCCATCTGGAACCTCGGCGACATCGACCAACTGTCCTTGCACACGCCAGCGCACATAGACGGTTTGCCGGCGCTGCGATATGTGAATGTCACTGGCCCCGCAGGTGATCGCAGCTTGCAGCACACGATCGACAACCACGCTGGCGTAGTCGTCGCGGGCAGCCGACAAATCAGTCAAGTTCAGTTGTTGCACGCTCGTCACCTTGATCAAACTGCTGCCCCACAACCAACAGCCTGTTGCTATTTTGCTTAGCCGGTAGCCCCAGGCGTATGCGATTGGCCGATGTTCCTGACAGATGCGACTACAGCGGTTGCCCGTCAAACAAACTAAAAGACAGTCAAACTAAAGGACAGTACGCTACAGCTCTAACGGTGCCATCAGTCGTCGATAGCAGACTTCATCGATGCGGTCGGTCAAGAACTGATAACTAAGTACATACCGCTGGATGCGGCGCGTGTCTTCATCAATGCGACCTTCGCGGTACAGCACACGCCCCAAGTTGGCGTTGTCGCTCAAATCCGACAGCTTGGCTTGCCGCGCTAACGGATGTTCCTTTACACGAACGATGTACTCCGCATAACTGTCTTCGGCACGGTGCGTGATTCGATCCACGCCGTCGACGACCTCTTCGGCAAAGCCAACTTCGCGCAGCTGATCCACGGTCACGTCTGTGTCCTCGACCAGATCATGCATGATCGCCACTTGCCGGGCCTCGTCGCCACTGACACCAGCTGCCACACGCCAACAGTGCCATACGAACGGCTCACCGTCTTGGTCCGTCATGCCCTGAAACTTGTCGGTCACCAAACGCAGAGCGCGATCGAAGGCATGGTGTGGTTTCACGGCACTCGCTTTTCAATGGGACTGGTATGCGGCTCAACCATTTTGAACGGTGATTTGAGCTCGATGAACGGACGAAATCTTCCGCACAAGCACCTGCCAGCCCAAGTGTGTTTTGCCGCCCAATACAGCAAAAAGCCAGGCCGATCGAGCTGCGAACCGCCCCCGCAGATCCAATACTCCGCTTAGGGCAGCCGCTAAATAGTCTACAATGCGGTCCTAAGTTCGGGAGTCCGATACCCCACGAATCGGTTTAGCACCTTGTCCGACAGCCTTCGACCTGACGAACCTGCCGCGCATGATTCTTCTACCGTGGTCCAGCAGGCCGAAGTGCTGGAGCCGAGCAGTGTGGCGCAAACCTTGGGAGCGCTTAACCTCCGACTTGCGAGACAGGTCGCTCCCGCTCGTTGGGCGCGGGTGTTTGACGATATGGCTGGTCGAATTGAGACGGGCACCCCGTTCGACGAGGCGTTTCGTCAGTGCCAGGCGCGCATTCCCCGTGAACTCCGAGGGCTTATCCAGGAAGCCTTGCGCACACCCGAGCCCGGTACGCTATTGGCCGAGAGTGTTCGCGTGCGGGCCGAGGTACAGCGAACTTGGCGCGAGTTTACGGCCACGATTGTCTATCCACTGGTGCTGCTGGGTTTCGCACTAGTGGTTGGAATTGCGTTTAGCTTCTCCATGAAGACCATGGTCAGCTACGAATGGATGGAAGACTTTGGCATTGTTGGCACCGAACAACTGGCCGCTAATCTAGACGACCAACATCACGCCGTGGTTGGACTGGGAATGATCTTGGGCTGGTTGGCACTGGTGCTCGTCAGTCTCTATTGGCTGGGTCCGCCGTGGGCTTGGCTAGCGGTACTGGGAGGCATGTTGATTGTCGGCAAGCCACTGCGCTGGCTTTCGCTGCAAGAGCTGCTGGTGCGGCTGCAGATTTTCATCAGCCAAGGTCAACCGACCAGTGAAGCCGCTCATGCGGTGGCGCGCAGTTTTGCCGGTAGTCCGCAAGCGGTGTCGGCGACCGCAATTGCCAACCGTATCGAAGCCGGTGCGCCCATCGGTCAGGCAATCGCCACGTCCATGCTGACCGATGGGTTATGCCGACCCGCCGTGCTGGCGCTCGATCAAACCCAGGGAGAGATCGTACCCGCGCTGCTGCTCACATCCGATTTGCTTGGAGACCTAGTCGAGCAGCGCTGCCGCACGCTCCGTTCAATCCTGCCCGTCATCGTACTCGCCCTGGTGGGCACGGTCCTGTGGAGTTCACTGAGCGTCTACGTCATGGCGCTGATTCCGCTGATCGACACGATTTCAGACCTGTCCTAGAGCGAGCCGTGGGCCTGCACCATCCACGAAATGGTTGCTAAGAAACTCTAACAAGCCTTCGTCTGAGAAAGGTAGATTGTTCGAATCGTGCTGACCTATTCGTCCAATTGGTTGATCCTGTTTCCCGTCGCATTCAGTTTGTTTGTGGCGCTGCGATTGTCGGTGGGCCGATTGGATCAAGCGCCCTCGTCTTGGTCGACCACCATCGTCCGGTGCACCATCACGATCATGATGATCTTTGCCGTGTTGTCGATTGGCTTACGCTGGAGCGTGATCAGCATCCTATGGGGAATCTTGTTGGCCGGATGCGCGGTCGTGCTGCTGGTCAAACGGCGCAAATTGGAACGTAGCGCGCTGCTCTTATCTGCCACCAATGCGTGCACGATGTTCCAGCAGCAATCGTTACTGAGTCATTTTTTTCATGAAAATGTGGGCTGGTTACGCCGCACAACACGGCGCATGCGAGGTGACCTGGACAAAGGTATGCCATGGTGGCGGATCTTGGAGTACCGCGGCGTGGCCACGGGCGTCTATGAACGACTGTCGGTCCGCCTGCTCGCTGAATATGGCGATCCGCCTGGCAAATTGCCAGTGAAGTCCAGCACTATGGATTTACCGGTGCATATCTCAGCTCGCTTGGAACGGCTGATGGGCCGCTTCGCACTACTGGTGTGGTGCACGCTACTGGTGCCGTTGACCTTGGCCGCTCTGGCATTTATTGTGCCGACCCTCCAGGAACTGTTCGAATATGGCCAGTGGCAGTTGCCCTTGGCGACCCAATGGATGATTCAGCTGACGGACGGATCATCCAATACCTTATTGGTCGCGGTGCTGGGATTCGGCGGAATGGCACTGCTGGGCATGCTGGGCCTGGCGCTAATGATATGGCTATTTCCCCGCGTGCTGCAGATCGGTCCCTTTGATCGATTCTGCGGCCAGCATTTCCGCAGTGCCGGGTTCTACACGCTGGCTACGGTTATGGAGCGGGGGGAAAACAACTTGGTAGCCGCTTGCCAGGCCACCGCCAGACTCCTGCCCGTCCCCAGGGAGGCTGCCAAATACCAGCAACTGGGAGACCTTTTGGCTGGTGGCACCAAACCCGTCGATGGACTGCTAAAATCTCGATTGTTGTCGCGCCGAGAATTGCGGGCGTTTGGACGCGGGCTGGATCAACAACAGCCCGTCTGGAGTTTGCGGCAACTGGCGCAGTGGAAGATCGAACGGACGCTGAATCGTTACTCGCTGGTGGTGCAAATCTGTTTGGTAATCGTCACCGTATTGGTAGCCTGCATCGTGGGTCTATTCGCCATTGGTACGATTGAAGCTCTGGCGCAGATGAGTCTGCAGTCGATTGAGAGTTAGTATGCGAGCGGCCAACCAAATTTGCCGGAGCGCGGCGACCAGTGTCGAAACGATTGTGGCCACCGTTGTGTTGGGGATCGCCGTGGTTGTTGTCGGAAAGTTCTCTTTCCATACGCATCAGGGATTGCAGCAGCGCGACTTGAGCACCCACATACGCTGGGAAATCGCGAACGCGCGCGAGACCATTGGTAGTTGGTCGGCCGAGAACATAACGTCCCAGCGGATCGAAGGGCTGCCGATTTCATCAGTCATTCAAACACAGCTGACCGACGCGCGCTGGCAAGTATCGTTGACCGATATCACCGAACCAGTGGCCGCCATGCGAGTTCAATTGGCACTGGTCGGCGAGTACCGCGGCCAGACGATCCGGCCCAGCCAGTTGGTTTTCTGGGTACCGCACCCGGCGTCTCCGGCAGTTGCCGAGGGAGACGTCCGATGAACCAGCATCCTCAACCGGCCCGCCGAGGCTACGGACTGGCCGATACACTGATCATGATGTTCTTCATTGGCGTACTGACGTCGATGTCTGCCATCGTCTTAAACCGATCCTTCCGCGCCCAATCATTGGCACTGCAACGAATTCAGCACACACGCGACTTGGACCAGGCATATCAGCGGCTGAGGACAGATGTCAGGCAGGCGGACGCACAGATCCAAGGAAACACGCTGGCACTTCAGCTCGCCGATCGATCGATACGCTATCTGGTCGAAGAAGAGCGGTTAATTCGGCGATCCAAGTCGGCGGACGATGATGGGGTGGAGTCTTGGCAGCTCTCAGGCTTGATTGGCGTGCAGTGGGAAGTCGAGGATTCTGAGCAGTGCGCACTGCTGTATTGCCGATTGGAGTTCTCGCCGAGTGGGACTACCGCCGAAACAATCGATTGGCACTTGCGTGGCCGTGACCTGTCGCCGGAGACAGACGATGAATGACAATAGTCTGCGTCGCGGCCAATATCGCGAGCAGGAGCGATACCCCAAAAAAGGTGACCGCAATTGGAGCGGACGTCGGGCTGGTGTTTTGGTGTGCGTGATGGTGGTCTTGCTGCTGGCAGGCGGGCTGGGAGCCCAAACCATGCAGACGCTCTTTGTCGTGCGCCGTGGCGATCAACAACGTCAGACGCTGGTGCAAGCCCGCGAGTTGATCGAGTTGGGTCGAGCGGCGGCCGCACAAGCCGAAGGCAATCAAGATTTTCGAGTTGAAGTGGAACCTGGATTGGAAGGTCATGTGCTCGTGACCACAATCGCATCAGACGCCACAAACTCAGCAGATAACAGCGGGCAAACGTCTAGACTACGTATCTCGGTAACGTATCCGGTTGATAGTCCCAAAGCTGTCAACGTGACTTGGGAGGGCAGCCAGTGACCGTTCATCGTCATCACCGACTGGGATTTACCTTGGTCGAATTACTTGTGGTCATCGCCATTATCGGCATCCTGATCGGTTTGCTGCTGCCCGCGGTGCAAGCGGCCCGGGAAGCGGCGCGGCGTATGCAGTGTTCGCAAAATCTGGTGCAGCTAGGTGTCGCACTGCACAATTACGAAATGGCACACCAAACGCTGCCACCAGGCACGGTGGACGCCAAGGGACCCATCGTGCATTTGCCGGTTGGTTTTCATCACAGCTGGATCGTCCAAATCTTGCCAATGCTGGATGAGCGCGTGGCTTATGAGAAACTGGACCACTCCCAGTCGGTGTATAGCCGCGCGAATTTTCCGGTCCGCGCCTACTATCTGCCGGTACTGCGATGCCCGTCGTCCCCCGTAAGCGGAGGAGGCCCGTACTCCAATTATGCTGGCGTCCACGACAGCCGAGAGGTGCCCATCGATGTCGACAACAACGGCGTATTTTTCCTGAACAGTCATGTTCGCTTTGACGACGTGATCGACGGTGTTTCGCACACGGCCTTTGTGTCTGAGAAAAGGATTGACGCTACGGACCTCGGTTGGACCAGTGGGACACGTGCCACACTTCGAAACATGGGTAGTGCCATCAACTTCGCCAGACTGGGGACCGGTGGCTTCAGCATGCTGCCACCAGGATTCGTGGGTGGTTTTGTTTCCGAAAACGATCTATCGGACGAAGTTTTTTTGATGGAAGGCACTCCGTTGGATGACATGGGTGACGAGATGACTGGAGATGATCTCTTGGACGAAGACTTGTCTTCCGAACCGGATGGTATGGAGATGGTTCGTCAACGTGAGAGCAAATCGATGGGAGCCACGCCCTACCAAATGTCGAAACGTCCCCCGGAAACATGGGTGGTCGTTGCCGATTTACCCGAGATTATTCCCGGTAAGTTGAACACCGGCTCGGACGTTGGTGGATTCAGCAGCGGTCACTCGTGGGGAGTCAATTGTCTGTTCGGCGATGGATCGGTCACTTTCATTTCCAACAACATCGACGCCAATGTGCAACAGCAACTTGGCAATCGCGCCGACCGGACGCTCACCAGGAGTCAAGACTTGTAGGCGCATAGTCGATCCTTGCCGGAATGGCCAGGTTTCGGCCGGGCTGCGTTGTATGACTCCGCAGG
>JANQOL010000083.1 GCA_028289675.1 Pirellulaceae bacterium | reverse complement strand
CATTCCGGCCAACGCTGATTAAACCACCTGGCGCGTCGGAGCCCATCTGGGAGAAAGAGCCGCAGCAGGACCGGATCGCGCTATTCGTCCGCGACGCCTACTGGATGCACGCCTCCTGGGACATTACTCGGCAAGCGATCGAGCGAGCCAGAGCGGCGATGGCCGAGCAATGGCATGCCGCACGCCCGGTATTGCGGCTGCTGAGAGTGGATGATTCGGGCACGACCAACACCTCGGAGACCGTGCAGCGAGACATCGAGATTCATGGCGGGTTGCGGAATTGGTACATCGACTGGACCGGGGAACAAGCCAGCTTCCGAGTCATGATCGGCTACCTGGCTCCCACGGGACGCTTTCACGCGATTTGCGAGAGCAACATCGTGCGCACACCCGCTGCCGGCGGTTCTGAGGCGATTGATGACCACTGGTCAGACCTGGGTGAGGAGAGCGAAAAGATCTTCTCACTAAGCGGTGGCTACGACGCAGAAACAGAGACTGCGGATTTGCAAGAGATGCTGGAAGAGCGAACGCACCGAACGCTCGGCGCGCCTGCTTTGGCCAAGCTGGGTGCCGGATCGGACAGTCCGTTTCGCCGCAAGAGTGATTTCTATTTTGACATGGACATCGAACTGGTCCTGTACGGTTCGACGGTTCCTGATGGCTACCTGACGCTGAACGGTGAACCGGTTACGTTGCGTAAAGATGGTACGTTCGTGATGCGTTTGCCTTTCCCGGACAAGCGGCAAGTGCTGCCGGCAGTGGCCTGCTCGCGGGATGGCAGTCAGCAGCGGACGATTGTGGTGGCCGTGGAACGCAACACCAAAATCATGGAGCCGCTGGAATCCGAGAATGACACCGGCGAGTAATGCCGAAACCGACCGTTCGCTTTCTGCTGGCAGTCTCGCCCGGCGACTGGTCTCATGGTTTGATTCACGGTTATCTTATGCGGTCGCGCTCAGTGGCGGTGTTGACAGCGCGGTGGTAGCACAAGCAGCCGCTTTCAGCGAGAGCCCTTGTGTGGCGGTCACTTCCGCCAGTGCCAGTGTCGCTCAACGGGAACTGTGCGATGCAGAGCAGATCGCGACCCAAGTTGGCTTGCCGCATAAGCAAATCGTTACGCCTGAAGTAAGCGATCCGGAGTACCAACGGAACGATGCTCGGCGTTGCTTTCACTGCAAGACCCATCTGTTCGCCGCGATAGGGAGTCGTTTTCCGACGCACGTCATTGTCAGCGGTACCAACGCCGATGATTTGGGAGACTACCGCCCCGGATTGGAGGCGGCTGAGAACGCTGCGGTCCGCGCCCCGCTGGCTGAACTTGGCTTAACCAAAGCTGACGTGCGTACGTTGGCCCGCTACTGGAACCTGCCTCTGGCGGAGAAACCCGCCAGCCCTTGTCTGGCTTCGCGGTTGGCTTATGGCGTATCGGTGACACCCGAGCGTCTGTCTCAAGTCGAAGAGGCTGAAAGCCAGTTGCATCGACTGGGGTTCGCCGAATGTCGCGTCCGCATTCACGCTGGCGAGCTGGCACGCATCGAGGTGCCGCGACATCGCTTGGCGGAAGTCGTTGCATCCGAAGCTCTGGATGATCTTGTCGCGGAACTCCGCCGCCTTGGGTTTCGTTTTGTTACCCTGGACCTGGAGGGCTTTCGCAGCGGGAGCCTCAATCAGCTGGTGCAGATTGCGGCTCGCCCGGGCGGCTCCGACTAATTGCCGCCGAAGAAACCGGCGCCTACTTCAAAGCCAGATCCGACTTGGGCGAACGGGAATACTCCATAGATCCCATCGGTGAACACCTGCTGAACAAAGTCGTCCATGCGCTTGATGGGCGTTGGCGGCACAATAATCAAATCGTTGTCGCGCAGCCAGATCTCGTCGGCCGGAGTGGGGACCTTGCCCAAGTGGGCACCTCGCAGGTCAACGCGAGTCGCGATCAGACGCCAGTCTTCAGCACGACGCATGATGACAATCTGTCGAGTGTTCGCCCCAATGTTGGCTCCTTGTGCCAAGGCCAGTGCCTGCGTGACGGACGTTGGTCCGTTCAGTTCAAAACGGCCGGGTTCGGCGACTTCTCCGTAAACGAAAACGAAATGCCTCGCCTCCTGCGCCAGTACCGGCTCGACCTCCAGTCCCGCCACGATCTGGCGGTAGCGTAGATTGACCTCACGCTTGATTTCATCCAACGTCATTCCCAGCACGCAGATCGGCCCCAGTTTTGGCAAGCGTAGCGTTCCGTCTGGGTGCACCGAGTCGGTAAAGGCCTGCCCGCCCTGCCCTGCTCTGGCGTCGACTGCTGAACGGATGTCTTCCAGCAGCGTGTTGGTTTTGATGGGGATAATGTCAATGGCTGGATTCAGAATCTTCGTGGTGTAGATCGATTCCAGATTGCGGCGCAGCTGGGGAATGGTCAAGCCAGCAGCGCGCACTGGGCCAATCAACCGCAGGTAGAGCATGCCGTCCGGTTGAATCACCACACCGCGTCCCAGTCCCACGTCGCCTAATGCGACTTCCTCGTCGGTCAACGAAGTGATTTGCAACTCGTCACCGACTCGCAGTGGGAAGCTGTCCGACAAGATCTCGCGCGACAAAATGTAGACAAAACGAATCTCGTCTCCGACGCGGACGCGGTAGTCGATGTTAGATGGCAAACGTACAGGACCGATATACTCTCCGTGCGCAAGCGGTTGGAAGTTGTAGCGGTGCAAGTCCCTCCAGCTCTGTCTCTTGCCGCCACAGTTGTCGGCGCAGTCGACGGCCACGCCACAGTTCTGGCAGCGGCCAGCGGCCACCTGCGGTTGCGCAGGCAAATTGCACACGTTGTATCCGCAGCGGTTTTGTGTGCCGATGGACACGCCTTGCATCGGAACGGGCGCGGCTGCGGCATGCATCTGCTGGTCCCCCGTCGGTGGCGACTGTTCTTGCGCGGCAGCCTTGATTGTTGTTGGTGCTTGCGCTAGAGCCTGAGTCGATGTCCAGGCGACAGCCGTGACGCATAGCGCGATACGTAAACTAGCGGTGGCAGCGAAGTTGTGCATGGCGTAATTCTCAGGCTTGGGTCCCAAAATCACCGGCAGACCACCTGATCCGCTGGCGGCAGGCGTCTTGACTGTTAGTGATTGCAAGTTCGCCGCGTTTGGCGACTCAATCTCAAAACGGTTGTGCAAATGATGCCAAAGTAGGCGAGCTGTGGGTGCAACCCGTTGTTTTTCCGGTTTGGCGGGCATCTGTCCGCGCTAACGATAGTTGGCCGGATTGGGGCTAGCCGCAGTCGCAGTCGGTCGCGGTCCGGCCGCGTAAGGGCTCATGGCCGCAAAGCTACGGACGTCCACTTCTGTGACTGCCGGTGCGGCGATTGCCGGCGGTGACTGCACTTGCAACGTGGCCAAGTTCTGACTGGCCCAGGCGATCGTTCCGTTGTCTCCCAGTCGGCGGCTGG
>JANQOL010000069.1 GCA_028289675.1 Pirellulaceae bacterium | reverse complement strand
GGTGCATCCGCAGGCAGCGGGAATGACCGAACTGTACTCGTTAGACGCGGCCGGAACGACAGGTGCCGCCTCCGACGCGTAGTAACCATAGTCGTTAATTGAGGGACTGGCTGGAGCTTCAGCAAACACCGACCCGCCCAGGCAGGTGGCAGCCATGGCCGCCGAACAAGCCCACTTGGTAATCTTCATCTCTTCATCCTTGATAAACTTCGGAATCCTGGAACGACCACCACCGAATCCTGGCTTTGGGTCGAAGATGGGTTCGGCACCATGACCGCCACACCGGAAGTTGAGCCACTTACGAGTGTCAGGGTTTCCAACCGTCCCATCAAGAACACGTTTCCAACGGTAGCTATCGGAACCAAGATGAGATGGGATTGACGGCTTTTGCTAATGTCCGCCTCGTCCGGCAGCGCAATACTTGCCGTCTTGGTAAGATTTGCGGCTTGGAAAGACTCTGCCGCCAGCTATTCAGGATGGTTCCGCTAGCAATGCGTTGGCAAACGCCTCCGGCTCGAACACAGCCAAGTCCGACATCTGTTCGCCGAGTCCCACCAGTTTGACAGGCAGGTCGAATTGCTGGCGAATGGGCACAATCACGCCGCCTTTGGCGGAGCCGTCGATCTTAGCCAGCACAATGCCGGTGCAGCCGGCGGCATCCGAGAATCCGCGGGCCTGGCTAATCGCATTCTGTCCGGCGGTGGCATCCAGTACCAGCAAGACTTCGTGCGGTGCCTCCGGTACATTCTTGCCAATGACGCGGCGGATCTTATCCAACTCTTGCATCAAATTGCTTTGCGTCTGCAATCGTCCGGCTGTGTCGATGATACACACGTCGTATTGTTCATCGCGGGCTTTCTGTGCCGCTTGATAGGCCACGACGCCTGGGTCGGCGCCTTGTCCGGCCGTCACGATGTCGCAGCCAATACGTTGCGACCAGATGGTCAGCTGTTCGACGGCCGCCGCTCGAAACGTGTCGCCGGCCCCCAACAGTACTCGCTGGCCTTCCTGGGTGAATTTGTAGGCTAGTTTGGCGATCGAAGTGGTCTTGCCGGATCCATTGACGCCCACCACCAGAATGACCGTGGGCCCGCTCTGGGCGCGGTGAATCGCAGTGCCGCCCTGTTCAAGTGTTTCACGTATTTCTTCGGAGATAATGGACAGCATCTCCGAGAAATCGACTTTGCGGGCACGGAAATCCTTGCCAATCCGGTCGCGAATCTGACGGGCCATGTCGCCGCCCATATCGCTCTTGATCAACACCGCGAACAGGCGCTTGAGGAACTCATCATCGACTAGCTCACCCTGGCTCTTCCATAGGTCGCGGATGTCCGTATTCAGCGCTTGGCTGGTTTTCTGGAGTGCTGCACGAATGCCCCCAAAAATCCCACTAGACTTCTGGGGCGCGTCTGGATTCTCAGTCGCGTCGCTTTTCTTGTTCCAAAATGCCATCGTTCGGTTTGGGTCCGTCGAGAGGGTGGCTTACGAGCGCGGGTGGCGACGACAACGACTGATTTTTAGCCGGTAGTCTACCGGCCACCAACTGCGCCCATCGGACACCAAGATTAGCGTAAGGCCGTCGTTTTCGATAGCCACGGCGGGGCTCCTAACTCTGGCCACGGATGCCTCCGAACCGGGGCCGCTAGGCTTATCAGCCCGGTTGGCACAGGTTCTAATTGTGGCGAGATGACGGTGATTTTGATGACAAGTGGCTTTTAATGTCTACAGTGGCCGCAATGACACCGTGGCTTTAATGACGCCACGATATGTCTGTTCGTCGATCGCCTAGCGAGAGGTGCTGGTGCGTGGTTTGGGTGCGAATGTTCAGCAGCGGAGGTGCTTTGTGAGTAGGCTTGCGGAACGATGTTAAGTCTGGAGAGCGATTCGAGCGTCCGCTGGTTGGCTCAGGTTGATCAGGGGTTGGAAGAAATCCTGATTGACCACGCCCACTGCGAACACAAAGCGGCGGCGACGGCGATGAGCTTGCTGGGATCGTACATTGACGATCGAGAATTGTGCCAGGAAATGGCAGAGATCGTGGCCGAGGAACTCGAGCACTTTCATATGGTGCTGGGGCTACTGGAGCGGCGAGGGATCTCGTTTCGCCGGCTGCCGCCTAGTGACTATGGGAAGCGTTTGAACTCGCTCGTGCGTCCTCACGAACCGGACCGAGCGGTGGATCGCCTGCTAGTGGCCAGTCTAATCGAAGCTCGCAGCTGCGAACGATTTCAAAAGCTGGCCCAGCATGTGGACGACCGCGAACTGTCCGAGTTCTATCGATCGTTGTTTGAATCCGAGGCCAGGCACCATACCACCTACGTGCGCCTTGCGAAGCACTTCGCCGATGACGCAGTCGTCCGCAGTAGATTAAAGGAATTGGCGGTCGCCGAAGCAGAAATAATTTCTCGCGGCCATGCCCTGCCTCGGATGCACAGTTAGCCGATCGGTGTCTAACCGGTTGCGGTGGCCTCTCGCACGAGATTGATGTGTGATGTTGCACGCGTAGGTGTTGTCGAACTCCCGAACGAACCCACAAGAAGAACGGTACAGCCCCACGATGGAAATTGAATTGGAACTGCCAGAGTATCTCCGCACTTGGAGCGAACAAGTTGACGCATTGCGGAAAGTGGGCCGGATCTTTTGGAAACGTCGCTGGAGCCTTGGGACGAGCAGCAACTATAGCGTGGTCGTTTCCCGAGATCCTACCCAGCTACTGATCACGGCCAGCGGCAAAGATAAGGGCCAGCTCGCGCGCGGTGATTTTGTGGTCGTGGATCAACACGGTCAGCCGGTGCAGGAAAACCAGCCCAAGTCGTCCGCAGAAACACTGCTGCATTGTGTGGCCGCTGAAAATCCGGAGGTTGGCGCAGTACTCCATACGCACAGCGTTTGGAGTACCGTGTTGTCCGATCGATTCGCGCCCCAAGGTGGGATTCGGATCGAAGGTTACGAGATGCTGAAAGGACTGGCGGGCGTGACAACCCATGAGCAGTCGACATGGCTACCCATCTTTGAGAATACGCAAGATATTCCCAGTTTGGCGGAGAAGGTCCGCGCTGCCATGCAAGACCCCGAGCAACGGCTTCAACATGGCTACATCATTCGGCGGCACGGAATCTATACCTGGGGCCGCGATTTGAACGAGGCCTTTCGCCAAATTGAGATTCTGGAGTTCCTACTCGAGTGCTTGGCTCGCTCCGCTGTGTTGGCTTGATGTCCTATCTGCTGCCGGTGCCGCACCGCTGCCCCAGCCGGCGTGCGGCCAGCCAACACGTCCGGCAAGGCAGCAAATCAAACCGACACCTATTCGGACGTGTCGCGCTCTGCCGCGTAGGTCAAAGGCTTGGGCTCGGCACCATCTCCGATCTCTTCCAGCAGCAATTCCACGGCACGATCCAATTGTCGATCTTCTCCCGCCGGCAATTCGCCCGGTTTGGGCCACAGAACGCTGTTGGGCAGGCAACCGTTGCGCTCCATGTCCTCGCCATCGTTCAGCAAGAACCAACCGCGAAAAGGCACGCGAATGCGGCCGACATCAATGACGCTGGCCGAGCCAGTACTGACCACACCACCGGCCGTTTGCACACCTACCACTTGGCCTCGTCCCAAGGTCTTGATGGCATGCGAGAAGATCTCGGCATTGCTGTAGCTGTTCTGATTGCACAGCACGATGATGGGCTTGGACCAGGTGGCAAAGATCGAACGATCGTGGGGGTACCCCTGCCCTCCTCCGCGCGGAATGGTGATGGCATGCCGTGGTTGCGTTAGCGCCGTCAGCAAGCGATCCGTCGTGAAGCCCCCACCATTGTCACGAACGTCGATCACCAATCCCTCGCGGCCGTAGCCCACGTTGTACAGTTGGCGTTCGAACTCGAGAAAGCTGCTCATGTCCATCGCACGGATATGCAGGTAACCCAGTTTTCCGTCGCTGGCCTCCGCGACCAGTTGACGGTTGTGTTCCAACCACTGCGGGTACAGCAGCAGCCGTGCGCGGGCATAACTGATGGGCCGCACGGTGACCGCGATTTCTTCATGCTCTGGTTGAGCTTCCTGGTCTTCTTCATGATCACCTTCCTGGTCGGCTGCCGAGCGGCGGATCTTCAAGACAATATCGCGATCCAGTCGTCCGTTGAGGACCTGGGTCAAATCCATGTCCGGATCGACTGCGGTGCCATCGATCGACAGGATGATGTCACCGGCGGCCAGTTTATTGGGTGCTTGGTCAGCTGGACCATCCAAAATCACATCTTGGACCAACAGTCCAGGCCCTTTGTGCTCGGTATCGTATCGAACACCTAGGTGCGCCGTTGTGTCTTGCCAGCCTTCGACTTCCGCACGCGCCTGCTGACCAGCAGGATAGAACCCCAGGTGCGAACCGTTGAGTTCTCCCAACATCAGCTGCACAACCTCGGCCAAGCCGAACGTGTCGTGCATCTGGGCCGCGACTGGCGAGTACTTGCGGCGCACGGCATCCCAGTTATGGTTCGCAAAGCGTTCGTCATACCAAGCCTCGCGCATGACCAGCCAAGCGGCGTCGAATCCAGTTTGCAACCAGTCGCCGCGGTCCATGCTGTGGGCCACCTCGAAATCGTAAGATTCGACTTTGCCCCCGCCGGGATCCAATTTGGCGGGCACGCCACTTCTGGAAAACAAAATGCCGTTGGCTTCCTTGGACCAAATGGCGTTGGAGCCAGTCGTGGTAGTCACCAGTTTGGGCGTCAGTTTGTCTGGAAATTCGATGGTGTACCAGCCGCGCTTGCCATCAATGCTGGCGCTGAACGCCAGACGCTTGCTATCGGGGGAAAACAGCAAACCGCCCTCGAAGCTGTTGGGGATGGAGACGCGACGCAAGCGCTCATGAATGTCTTCGAAATCGATTGGAAAAGGCTCGGGGCCTTCGTCATCCTGTTCCGAAGAGTCCTCGTCATCGCCGTCCTTGTCTTCATCGTCTTTGTCGGAGTCGCCTGCGGATTTCTTGTCCTTCGATTCAGTTTTCGACTCAGCTGGTTCTTTGCGCTTCTTCTGCATCCATTCCACAGCCTCTTCCAGTAGCCGTTGCCGGGAGGACTCGTCCTCATCCGCTTCCTGCAAATACACGTAGTAGATGTCCACCTCTTCGTCGACGCGGCGACCAGTAAACGCCAGGATTCGACCATCGGGTGAAAACTTAGGTCCGTATTCGTTGTCAGGATGCCTGGAAACGTTGACGGGAGAAGCACTACCGTCAAGAGCGGTGATCCAGATCTCAGAATTGAAGTCGTTGTCTTGTTGCGCGTAGGTCACCCACTGACCGTTGGATGAGATATCAAAATCGATGCCGCTGAACCCGCTAATCAGCTGTCTCTTTTCGCCGGATTCGATGTCCAAAACCGCCAGGTCGCCGCGACCCTGTTGAAAGACCATTTCCTGGGCGTCGGGCGTGAACCTGAGATCGCTTTCTACGTGGGCGTCTTCGGTAACTTGTTGGGTTTCAAAGTCGGTATTTTGCCACCAGTATTGGTCGGTGTCTTTCCGAGTGGCTTTCCAGATATCAATCTGCCCATCGGTCATGCTGGTATACCACAGCTCCTGTCCGTCCGGAGAAAAGTGGACCTCGTCTTCGTAGCCCGGCGAGTGGGTTACTTGACGTGGTTCCCGGAGTTTGGTGTCCATGACCCAGACATCGCCTCCGGCAATCAGGGCGATTTCTAAGCCGTCTGGAGAAAAAGCAACATGGTTCGCTCTCGAGAATTCCCGCCTGAGCTGGTCGGCTGGCATTTCCATGTCAGCGTCCAACTGCAGTTGGATTTTCTTTGGACGTTTCTTGTCGCCAGGTTTCCAGTGGTAGAGGTCAAACAGATGGCGAAATACTACCGTCTCGCCGTCGCGAGAGATGGTTGGGAAGACAATTGAGTCATCGTCAAAGCTGACAACCTTCTGCTGCTTGGCCGATTTCTTCGCGTTCTTGGGAAAGCGGTAGCGCCACAGATCGAAGCCGTCTAACGTGCCTTTCGTAAAGTAGAATCCCTTGCCATCGCCGGTCCAGATCGGCCACATGCATTCCACACCCTCGTGCAACAGTTCCTTTGTCTCTGAGGATTCTAAATCCAACATCCACACTTGAGCGGAGCGTTCGCCCTGATAGCCCTTGCGCCACCAGCGTTCGCCCTCGCGCGTGAACAAGATACGTGTCCCGTCCGGCGACACTTTGGCGTCCTCGGCATAGACGTTTGCTAGTACTCGTTCGGCATGTCGTTCGTCGACTTCAATGCGTATCAGGCGTTCTGCATCGCGGTGAAAATGATCTCGACGGCCCGTGACCAACAGGGCATCGCCTGAGGGAAACCAGTCTTCCAACGAGTAGCCAGCGGAGTGGAAAGTGACCTGTTCTACCCCGGATCCATCCGTGTTCATTAAGAACACTTGGGACGTGCCGGTGCGGTCACTGACGAATGCGATACGGGATCCATCCGGAGAAAACATCGGTTGCGATTCACGGCCGCGGTGATTGGTCAGTCGTTGCAGATCGGAGCCATCGATATTGCATAGCCAAAGCTCGCCCGCCCAGGCAAACGTCAGCCAACTACCATCGGGAGACAGTGCGGGCGTTTCAGGCATTCGAATCTCGCGAGTCGGCTGGCCCCAGGCGGGTTGGCTGGAGAAGCACAGCAACATGGCCAGTGCCCACAGCGATGCCGCTGTGTGGCGGGCACGCGACCAACCGGAATTTGGCGGACGGGGAATACCAGGAACGATCTCAGTGTTGGCGATCATCGCAGTCCTTAACACGTTGAAGGGTGGTCGAAATGAATTGGAGGTGAGAGCAGACGCTACGTCCGCTGGTTGCGAGAGGAACCGGGCGTCGAAAACACCCGGCCAGTCGATCATGAACCGGCCGGGCACCGTTTTCAAGCGTCAGCTTGGTTGCTGGAAGTCGTTTGGCCGCTTATTTTTATGCATAGCACAGGAGGCTCCTTTGCTACCGTACAGTTCAATTCGTTGGGGGGAACGATCATGGCGCGCGTCATTGTCCAAGATGAAAACAGAACCATTAGTGATGTGGCTGAGATCAAGGCCTTTCTTGAACCCTTTGGACTATGGTACGAGCATTGGCCAGTCGAAGGACGCTTGGCTGCCGACGCGACTGACGACGAGATTTTGGCCGAGTTCTCCGCAGAAATCGAGACGCTCAAGCAGCGCGGTGGATTCCAAACGGCCGACGTCATCAACGTGAACGCCGACACGCCCAATTTGGATGCGATGCTGGCCAAGTTTGACAAGGAGCACACTCACTCCGAAGATGAGGTTCGCTTCACCGTAGCTGGCCGCGGCCTGTTTCATATCCATCCCGACCAAGGGCCTGTGTTTGCCGTGGAGGTAGAGTCGGGTGATTTGATCAATGTGCCGCAAGGAACCAAGCACTGGTTTAATCTGTGCGAAGATAAGGCTATCCGTTGTATTCGATTGTTCGAAGACGTCGCGGGTTGGACGCCCGAGTATATCGATGGCGGAATTCATGATCGGTACCAACCAATCTGTTTTGGCCCCAATCACATTCCTCCGGTCTCCGTGGATCCGATCATCAAGGTCTAAAGCCAACACCGCTCTGCCTCCACGAACGCCATGTCAATACAACTCGCCGCTCCCCCGCGCGGTATCTTATTGGATATCGAGGGTACGACGTCCAGCATCGCTTTTGTGCATGACGTCATGTTTCCGTTTGCGCTGGAGCATCTGGACGCTTTCTTGCAATCGCAGTTTGAGCGGCCCGACGTGAGGGGCGCTTGTGAGCAGATTGCCCAGGATGCTGGGATGGAATCGCTCAGCGTCTGGTCGGTCCGACAATCCGAGTGCTCGCCGCGGCAATTGGTAGCCGACGAAGTGCGGCGATTGATGGCCGACGATGTCAAAGCGACAGGACTGAAAAGCTTGCAAGGGTTGGTGTGGGAAGACGGTTTTCACAGCGGAGTCCTAAAGGCTCATGTATTTGACGACGTGCTTCCGGCCATTCGCGGCTGGCGCGAACGCGGTCTGGACGTCCGCATCTACTCGTCGGGCAGCATTGCCGCTCAAAAGTTGTTTTTTGGACACTTGGAGTCTGCCGGCGATTGCCTGAGTCTCTTCACTGGGCACTACGACACGACAATTGGCGGCAAGAAGGATCCCGACAGTTACACTCGCCTGGCGGCGGACTGGGGTATCCAGCCTGAGCAGATCTTGTTCATCAGCGATGTGGCCGCCGAATTGCAAGCAGCCGGAACCGCCGGCTTGCAGACGCTGGCCAGCGTGCGGCCCGGCAATGCAGCGCTGCCTGATGAGTCGAGTTTCGCGCAAATCAGCTCGTTCGACCAAGTGCCTTGCTAGTGCGGATTAGGCTGGCACGGATTTGTGCGCAATCCAGGTTGATGCAGG
>JANQOL010000058.1 GCA_028289675.1 Pirellulaceae bacterium | reverse complement strand
GACGGCCGCCTGGTTGGCCAGCCATGGACTTAGACTGTGGGCGATGCGAATCGGTGGCACCTAACGCTGGCGGCCCAGCATGAATAGTTCGAACATCGGTTCGGAGATCTGCTGGGCACTGGAATCGCTTAGTTCTTCCGCCATGGTCTGATCAAATTGCCCCTGAAATATTTCCTCGGCGCGGCCGCCGTGAAAATAAGCGGACGGCTGCTGCGTACTTCGAAACGCCTTGATCATCTCCGCGAAAAACGTCTGTCCCACGAAGTCCTGAAATGCTTGTTCTACTTCGGACGGCTGCTGGGCGCGGACCGCTGAATTCAGTTTGTCCCGTGCCTGGGTGGCGTCGGTAGCCCGCAAGTCTCCTGCTTGGAGTAGGTTGCGCGCTGTCTGAGGATTCGAATTCGACACATTGGATGGGACTTGCATGTCATTCCTGTTTTGTATCGAGACGCGATAGGTTGTCACAACTTGATTTATAGGATGTGCCGCCAAGTGTTAGGTACTGTCTCGTAAAAGACTAGCGGCAAAGCGCTAGCCGCCGTTGTACCGACGATGCTGGCGGCCAGGCCGAATTTGCATTAGCCGCAGTGCGACAGCACGCGGTTTACGCAAAACCTGCAGCGAACCGCACGTTAGCGCGTGGCGGCTGATTTGCACGCAGTCATTTTTGCTAACTGTTCCAACACATTTGTTCGTCTGTACTCGCATCGCAAATCGTGTTGACATAAGAATCAAACCCGCGGGCTAACGCCTTGCGGATCAAGATTCAAGTTCTAAAGGGCAATATCAACCTGCTAGTCGATAATGACTTCACCATATAGATCGCCGTTGCGGTCCAAGTTGCGAATAATGGCGATGACGTCGGTGGTGGGAACCTTAAGACTGTTCAGGGCATCGACCAAGTTCTTCAGGCGCGGGCGCTGCGTTTCTGGTGAATCTGGATCAAATCCCACGAAACCACCCTGCCCAGGCCGCGCTTCGATCGACAGGTTTTTGTGCGAAATGACCACTGGATTGATCAACACGTCTTCACCAATGATGATGACACCATCCTTCTCATTCAGCACCACGCGTTTGGGCTTCTTGATGTTTGTCAATTCGATCTGCTCAACCAATGACACAAATTGCACTGGGAAGTCTCGATAACCTCTCGGGATAGTAACTTCGACGTGCAGCTGGTCGACGGCTTTGGCAATCACCAACGCTTCTGAGCCAGTCAGATTTCCCGACAATCCGGATTGGTTGAGACCATTGACGGCATCGGCGATGTCCACGGTGGTGGAAAAACTGGCCAGATCTTTGTCCAAGATCAACGTTATCTTGTCATCGTCGGTGAAGCCATTCTTGATCGTCGTTTCCATTTTGCATCCGCCGTACACCATGCCGGTGGTAGGTGTGGCGGAATCCGGCACGGTGACTGGACCCTGGGCGAGCGCGTAGATACGGTCCACGTCGGCCCTGGGACCGAGCATGTAGGCGATCATCAAGTTGCCACCCTGTAAACTCTTGGCGCTAATAGCGCTGACGGTGCAATTCAGTTGATCGCCTTGCTGAGCTCCGGCGGGCGGAATTCGCGCGGTGACCATCACCAGGGCAACATTTCCCGTGTCTTTCAACTCGTCGATTTGAGGCAGTCCTTGAGCGTCGGTGCTAATGTTGCTGCCCATCAACTGCATCATGCGAGCCAGCGCGCGCGTTGTCGGTGCTAATGAATCATCGCCCGTACCGCGTAGGCCGACCACGATGCCGATGCCCTGAATTGTGTTTTCTTCCTGCCCCTTGAGCCGGCAAATGTCACCGATTCGCAGCTGGCCATCGGCGCAGGCGGCATTCAACAGTACGCCGCACAATAGCAATGCTGAAAAGCAAGCGAAGATCGAAGGCTTGATTCGCATGTCTCTACCCAACGTCGTTTGTCTACTTGATGAGTCTTTGTGCCCAGCTCTGGCTGCATCCTCGACCGCCCGGTTCGATTCCGGTGACCGGCGGTTTAGAACGGCTGAAGTCGACTAAACCAGGCCGAGAACCAGCCGCGACGGTAGCCATCGCGCGCCTGGCCGGTTTCCCGTTTATCGATTTTCAAGTTCACGATGTTTCGGCTGAGCACGGTATTGTCGGGACCAATATCGCGATCTTGGCATACCCCGCTCAGCGAGATTTCCCAACGGTTGTCATTGCTGGCGACGGTCTTATGAGCTTCCAATACAATGTTGCCGTTGGGCCGGATGTCTGCAATTTCAGCGGCGATATTGAACACCAATGACTCGCGGGTGATGACTTGCGAATTGGCGCGAAAGATCTGGTTGGTCTGGCCAGAGACAGTCGCGTCTCCATCGCGCTGAGGTGCCGGACGAATCCGATTGAGGCCCTCGATTCCAATCCAATCTTCCAGCACGGCATCGTAGATTCCGTTTTTCCGCATCGATGCAATGCCGTCGGCGGTCATCCGCGCGGATTCGTCAACGCGGATCTGTATGATGTCGTGGATCCGCAGCACTCGTTGTTGGGGACTGGGTTGGTGGTAGTAAGATGGATTGCGTTGCGACAAATTGGCGGCCGGATTGGGAGCCATGCTTGGCACGACCGGCGCTAGACTTGGGCCTGGCTGAGGGCTCGGAACGGTCTCCGGTGCAGCCGGCGGACCTTGGTGAAACAAACTGCTATCCTGGGCATGCACCTGAGCGTGCCAGCAGATGGCCGCAAAAAGTCCACCCGGAATCAGCAGGTTCCAGACCGTTAGTTTTCGAATCATCGAGTTGCCTTTGAAGTTGGTGTCAGCTTGGTTGCTTGCAGCTCAACGCGTGTCGCGATTTGCCTGAGCCGCCACGCGTACAGTCATCGAATCAACAACGGTGGCGAAGAGCCGTTGGCGGTTCGAGAGTACTTCGACCTCGATCAAATCGCCTTGACTGCCGCTGCCCACTGATCGGGCTTGCGTCCGTACGACGACGGAGCCGGCGATGGATTCGACTTGAACGAGGGCGTTTCGAGAAATCAGAATTGGATTGCCAACAAAATCTTCTGCAATTGGTAGGCCCGTGCTGACGGCGCGCCGGACTTGCTGGCCAATCAATTGATCGATGTTGGTAAAGTATCGGACGTCGGTTCGACTCGCAGACTTGGGCAACGGGCGATATGTCAACGCTTCGGCACTGAGGATTTCCTCGCGTCGCAGCGGTCGTGCGGCGCTAACGACCATGGGAGGAAGTGCTACGTCTGCTCTTACTTTGATGCGGACTGTTCGCGTGCCGTCTTTAATGTCCAGGACAAATTCTTGAGGACCTTGCCATGGTTCCTGGCCGCCGCCGACGGCGACGATATTGCGTTTAATCTGCAACTTGGACACGTAAATTGGAGGAACGCGGACTTGAATCCGCAAGTCGTCACGTTGCCCTGTTTTGTAATTGATGTATTCGCGAACGGCCTGCGCGACAAGTGTTTCGGCTTGGCGGACTGCACGCTCTTGCAGGAACGCCGGCGCCATAGATGTTGTCTCGCCAGCGGAGTGCGCCACAGCACGCTGGAGGATGGTCTTCGATGGCCCTGACCAACGCATGCTATTCGCGTGGACGCCGCGCAGTTGCAAATGCTGCATCACGTCCTCGCTATGCCAGTTCTGCTGTGTACTACCGGTGGGTGCGGGACCCAGTGGACTGTCTAGCAACTTGGTCATTGCCGGACTGCTGCCGCCCAACACCTCGATCAAATCTCCCAGCCGCACCACGTTGCCCTCGACGGTGGGCTGCTCTTTGAAACGAAGTACCGTTTTCTCGGAGGCGAACGCAAACGAACTCAAGCAACATACCAGGCCAATCAAAGCCAGTTGCCAAGTGGCGTTGAGCACGCGGCGGAAGCACGGGCAAGTTGAATGCGTTTCGTTCATGCACAGGCACCTGTGTCGTCTAAGGATGGTCGTTCATTGCCGTGGGCAGTGTGTTCTTCTCCGGTCCAACAGCTCAGCTCGCAATGTTCTTCGTGCGGCATGCAATCATCGCCTCACACGACCCTGCTTGGCGACGTGACGACTTGTTGGACTCGGTCATCATGTAGCGGCTTGAAGAACCTATCGCCGCAAGTTGGAAATCAACTGCATGAGTTGATCGCCCGCCTGGACGGCTTGCGAGTTGAGTTCGAATCCGCGCTGGGTCGTGATCAGGTCGATTAATTCCGTGACGGGCTCCACATTGGATGCCTCCAATGCCCGCTGCCGCAGCACGCCGAATCCGATGGACCCTGGGTCGCCCTGTAATGGAGCACTGCTGGCGTCGGTTTGCTGATAGAGGTTTTCGCCGACTTTCAACAGACCATCGGGATTGATGAACTTGGCCATCTGCATTTGGCCGACTTGCTGCAGCTCGGTCACGCCAGCTTGGCGGACCATGATTTGTCCCGTGGCCGTGATTTCAATGTCGGTTGCATCTTGGGGAATGGCAATGGGCGGTTCTAGCAAGCGTCCCGTCTGTGCAGAACCGATGACCAAGTTGCCGTCGGCGTTGATATCCAGATTGCCGGAGCGGGTGAACATGGGAGTTTGGCTCACGGGGTCGAACACTTGCAGGAATCCGTCGCCTTCGATGGCGATGTCCAATTCACGTCCCGTGTCTTGAATCGCACCTTGCTGATAGTCTTTCTGAGTGCTTTGCACGCGAGTTCCCAGGCCGACTTGCGTTCCGACTGGCGTGGCTTGTTGGTTTGCGTCCAGGGTGCCGGGATAGACGTCATTTCGATACAGCAGGTCTTCAAAATTGGCCCGGTCTTTTTTGAAGGCGGTTGTGTTGATGTTCGCCAAATTGTTGGCGATCACGTCCAACTTCGTCTGCATGGCATCCATGCCGGTGGCAGCGGTGTACAGCGTTTGAACGCTCATGTGAACTGGTTCCTACAACGAGAGTGCTTATTGCCGCATGATTCGGCTGAGCAATTGCCCAGTGGCTTCATCTTGCGTTTGAATCATTCGAACGTTGGCTTCATAGGTGCGCGAGGCTTCAATCAATTGCATCATGGCGTCCGTAGGCTTGACGCCCGAAGCCTCTAAAGCGTGACTGCGAATCGCGCGCTGCGTTGTGGGCACGTCGAACGTGGATGTCAGCGACTCGAACATGTTGTCGCCCACACGCGACAGATCACCGATGGCTTGCGGACGGACGAGGCGCAGCGACTGTCTGGTCGAACCTTGCACAATCGCACCATCGTCAGACACTTGATACGGCTGCAGTGGATTGATGGTGATTGGTCCGCCGCCGATCGCATGCACCGTGTCGCCATGTTGGGTGACCAACTGGCCTCCGGCATTGAGCATGAAGTTGCCAGCTCGTGTCAGCAGCTGTTGATCGCCGCGCTGGACCACAAAAAAGCTTTCGCGATCGTTGATCGCAAAATCAGTGGCATTGCCCGTTTGCTGAATCGGTCCTTGCTCGAACTGAGTGCGGGTGGGTTGGATGGTGATGCCTCCACCCACGTTGTCAACTGTCCCGTCACCGGTAACCGCTGAACCATCTTCGATCGCCTCAGCGTGTCGGCTCTGCAGCATCGCCAGATGCGGTTTGAAGCCGGTGGTGTTCACATTGGCCAAGTTGTGGCTCAGGACTTCCAGCCGATGGCTTTGCGCATTGGCACCGGCGGCCGAGAGATATATTCCGTAAGGCATTCGAGTCTGACCAAACCACAATCGCACCCCTGCGGATCGCACTACTTCGGTAAGTAGCGGGATGAGGCGCGGAGGTCAAGCGGAATAGCGCGAATACAGCAGCAGCGTGGACAGCGTCTTCGAGTCGCGGATTTCACCGTTGCTTAGCAGCAGCTCTAACTCGCCTGGCGTAACAAGTACGTTCTCCATTTCCTCGCCGATTTCTCGGGCGGCCTGACCCTCGGTCAAGCCGGTGGCCAGGAAGGCAAACATCTGCTCTTCAAGAATGCCGGGAGACATGAAGAAAGTGCCCAAGGGCCGCAAATCATTGCAGCTAAAGCCGGTTTCCTCCGTCAACTCACGCTTGGCAGTTACATCCGGCGGTTCGTTAGTTTCGCGCGTGCCGGCGGGCAGTTCGAGCAATACTTGGTTGACCGCCACACGGTAGTTCTTGATCAAACAGATGCGGCCGTCGTCCAAGCGGGGCAAGATGACAACGGCGCCGGGGTGACGGACGATTTCCCGAGTATGTTCCTGTCCGTTACGTAGCGCGTAGGTGACTCGTTCCACCTGAAACCGGGGTGCGGTCCACAGGGTCTGTCTTGTCACACGTCGGCTGGTATCACTCACGGCCTACCTGAGTGCTGGTTTTAAAAGCGTTGGGGAAGCTCATCTTGCGTTCGTTCGCATCGCGGCGGTACCCGGGGGCATTGGGCACGACCGCTATGCGTCTTCGATCTGAGCGATACGCCACGCGGTTCGAACTAGCCCGCCATGCGGCGATTGGACTCCTCGACAGGAGCCACCTCCGAAGCAGTGGGGCGGTAGCGATACTGCATCAAATAAGCGTCCTCGGTGGTGTCTTCGTAGAAGTCTCGCAAAACCGAGATCGCTCGAAAGCCAAGCTGCTTAAAGAAAAGTTGGGCGTCCAGGTTGGTTTCGCGAACTTCCAACATAATTCGGTTGCGACGATCCAGCGACAGCTTGCCGGCCAGCTTGGCTAGCATCGAGCTGCCGATCGACGATCTGCGGCAACTGGGTGCTACGGCAAAATTCAGCAGGTGTAGGCGATTTTTATGCAATTCATAGATCATGAATCCAACAACTTCGTCGTCGCGTTCGGCCACCATGCCGATGCAGTTGCGTTGACGCAGGCAGCGAATGAACTCTTCTTCTGACCAAGGAAACTCAAAACTGGCTTCTTCAATGGCAAGTACCGAAGGCATGTCCCTGCGGATCATCCATCGTATGTGTACACAGGCCGGACTGCGTTCTGCCGTTGCCATTGGTTCCCTCCACGCGTTGTTTCCGAACTCGACTGGTCACCGGATCCTAACAAAAGGCCCTACGGTCGCCAATACAGAAACAGTCGGAGATAAACGCAAATAATCGGTTGCCATCGGGCAGCTATTGGCAGCTTTAATACACCGTTTTTTAATCAATTTGCTTGCTTGATAGTGCAAGCGAACGGCTGCATGTTAGACACTGTCCCGCAAATGGTGACTTCGACGATGGCGCTTGCATACTTGTGAGCTGCAAGCCGCGGGTATCGTCGGTGTACCGGCGGCTAGCGCCTTGCCGCTAATCATTTACGAGACGGTGCCCACATCAGCCGCCACGCGATAGCGTGCGGTTCACTCCACGTTTGCGTTGCGCGCTATCGTACTGCTGCTAACGCATTATTCGGGATGGCGGCCAATCGAAATTTGAGGCAAACGCGGCTAGCGCCGTCGTTCACCGATTCAAATTCCAAACGACAATTGCCAAACCATGCCTAGCATAACGAGCGAGTGCCGCGGGCGGGGCATTGCGAGTCCTCGATAGACCTGGGAGTCGTAAGCGTGGCACCGTGCTTCGCCTGCTATTTCAAGATCATATCGTCGACCGTCATGCCCGACGGAATCATAGGCAAGACGTGTTCTTGATAGGGAACAACCACGTTCAGCACAAACGGGCCGGGGTAATCGATCATCTCTTGCAGAGCAGGCCGCAAGTCTTTTTTCTGGCTGACATTGGCTCCGCCACAGCCATAGCCTTTCGCAAGCTGCACAAAGTCAGGGTAATGTTCTTGCACGTAGGCGTGGCTTTCCGTGACGCCTTTTCCGCTAGCTTCCTCGTGGTCGATGGGCCCCAAGTAGGTGTGCGCTCGATTGCTCTCCATAAATCGATCTTCCCATTGCACCACCATGCCCAGATGCTGGTTGTTCAGCAAGAGAACTTTGACGGGCAGTTTTTCGCAATGCAGTGTGGCCAGCTCTTGAATGTTCATTTGGAAACTGCCGTCGCCATCAATGTCAACGACCAGGGCATCGGGGTGAGCCGCTTGGACACCCATGGCTGCCGGTAGTCCAAAACCCATGGTTCCCAGCCCACTGGAACTGAGCCACTGCCTGGGCTGCTTGAATTGATAGAACTGAGCGGCCCACATTTGGTGTTGGCCGACCCCAACGGTGATAAATGTTTCGCGATCCTGCGTCAGATCGGACAACTCGCGAATCGCGTGTTGCTGCAAGATGCCGTCAAAGTTCTCGTCGTAGGAGTAGGGGTGCTTGGCTTTTAAATCCTGGCAATGGCCGACCCACTCCGAGATGTCTTCCGGCGCGTCGACGATCTCATTCAACTGCTCCAGGGCATACTTCACGTCGCTGCATACAGGAATGTGCGCGACTTTGTTCTTGTTCAACTCCGACGCGTCGATGTCGACGTGAATGATCTTGGCGTTGCGAGCAAACTCGGCCAGCTTGCCCGTGACTCGATCGTCAAAACGAACCCCCAAGGCAATCAACAGGTCGCAGTCCTTGACGGCGTAATTCGCGTAGGCTGCTCCGTGCATCCCCAGCATGTCCAACGACAATGGCTCGGCATTGGGGTAAAGTCCCAGTCCCATGACCGTCATGGTGGTCGGAATACCCGTCTTGCTGATCAACTCACGCAGAGCCTCCGATCCGTCTGAGGCGATCACGCCTCCCCCGCAGTAGATGACCGGACGTTTGGAGTGCTGGATGGCCGCGGCGATTTGGCGGATTTGTTCGGGCTGAGCTTTCGGGCTCTTCAGGCGATAGCCGGGCAAATCCATCGCGACATCCCAGTCCACTTCACAGCTGTCTTGTTGCACGTCCTTCGGCATGTCCACCAAGACGGGGCCGGGGCGGCCAGTCGTGGCAACATGAAATGCCTCCTTCATCACCCGAGCGACATCCTTGACGTCCGTTACCAGGTAGTGCTGCTTTGTGATGCTCCGGCAAACCTCCACAATTGGGGTCTCCTGGAACGCGTCGCTGCCGATCACTGGCAATGGCACTTGTCCCGTGATGGCGATCAAGGGAATGCTGTCCAATTTGGCGTCAGCGATAGCCGTCACCAAGTTCGTCGCCCCAGGGCCACTGGTTGCCATCGCAACGGCTGGCTTGCCAGTGCTACGTGCGATGCCTTGGGCCGCAAATGCGCCCCCTTGTTCGTGACGAGGCAGAATGGTGCGCAACCGCTCACCGTACTTCGTCAGCGACTGGTGCATGGGCATGCTGCAGCCGCCTGGGTAGGCGAAAATCACTTCCACGCCATGGTCCACCATCGAT
>JANQOL010000054.1 GCA_028289675.1 Pirellulaceae bacterium | reverse complement strand
ACGCCAACGGCATTCTTGCCTTCAGCTTCCAGCCGCGCGCCGTTTTCGAAATCGAATTGGCCGCCGCCACCTTGCATCTCGCGAACTAGGCCCCGGAAATAGTGAGCGCGGGGATCCGTGGAACCACTGTCCACGACTCGCGATAGAATTTGATCCGCACCAGCGTAGTCGCCAGCGAAATATCGGTGCACACCTTCGCCGTATAACTCAGTGAGGGCTCCCTGGGCCAATGCAAAACCGGAGGTGGCCAGGCTGAGCACGCCCCATGTGAGGGCGAAGCATACGAATCGGGACATTCCCCTTACTCCTTACGATGATCAGGAAGACCGTGTTTGGTCCCGGGCAAGTGGCGAACGCCAGCGGATGGGTGCCTGGGGACGACTAAACCCCTGATCCTAGTTGCCGCATTTTGTAGAAGCAACCTGCCCCGATGCCGGTTTTGCCATTTAAGCCGGTGGGTGGGAAAAATCCGCGGATTCGGCCCGCGGTGAGGCTGGCTCGACCCTAGAACGTGTCGGGGTAAACCACAAATTCCAGCCGACGATTTTCGGCGCGACCTGTGGGTGATTGGTTGTCGGCCAGCGGATGATTGGAGCCATGGGCGATGACAAACAGCTGCTGCATCGGGACTCCGTTGCGGCGCACTAAGTGATTCATGATCGCTTGTGCTTGAGCCCCCGCCAATTGAAATGGAGTCGCGCCGCCCATTAGAGGGCTCGTGTCGGTGTGGCCTTCGATGGCCACACGCTGCCGAGGAAAACGCCGCGTTATGGCGTTGGCAACCTGATCCAAGAGCATGCTCGCGGCAGGATTGGTCTGAGCGGTTCCTGGTGAAAATAATTGATCGGCGGGCACGCGAATGCGAATCAAGTCACCATCAGGGATAACCTGCGCCCCAGCGATCTGTAGACCACCGCTGGTGTTGGCCAACGAGTTATTGGCCGTTAGGCGAGCACCGCCGCGCAGATTCATCGACGCCTGCATGCCTCGCGCTTGGTTGGCATATTGCTGGCTGGCCGCCAACAGTTGCTTGTTTTGTTGCGTTGCGTCTTGCAGTTGCCGCGCCAGCAGATCGGCACGCTCGCGATAAGCTTGCGTCTGTTGCTGGCTCTGCGCGATTTGCGTCGTCAATTGACGGTTGTTTTCGTCCAGCTGCACAACCCGGCGCTGTAGGTCCAGCAGCTGCGGATGTGTTTGTTGCTGAGCAAATACCGATGCGGGACCCGTGTTGGCCGAGGCGCCCGTCGCGGGGCTCAATCCAGGAGCGACGCCCGCTTGCGGAAATTGGCCCGGAACTGGGTAACCGGCCGGGGCGTAGGGATTGCGGCTACAGCCGATGGTGCCACACAGAAGTAGGCTGCCAGCTAGCAGGCAGCGGGCTGCAAATGAACCTGCAGCCCACCGCACCAAAGCTCTGGATTGGAGGCGAAGCTGCGGATTTTCTGCGAGCTTGGTCATGAACTCCAGTGAGCCTGCCATTGCGTTTCCTGCGTCAGCGCCTCGACGAAGCGTGGGGGTGGTTTCTGAGCTTCTTAGTGACCATTTCATCCATGCGACGAGCAATCGCCCGTGCGATTCACTGGTGCAACGCGCGAGAGTAGCTCTCACCAGGTGACGGTGACAAGGTCAGTTTGCCCACAGCCGGATTTGCGAGACGCACTTGCGTGGCCGCCTAGCTGTGGGACTGGCCCCGCGAGGCCAACGGAATGCGTTAAGCTATCATTCAATCGAGCTGGTTGTGTTGGGCTGGCCGCGTGGCCGGTTGATAGCAATTCTTCCGCAGGTCTTCCCCTACCCGCCAAGGCCATTTCCAGACCATGGACCTGCCAAAATACAAGTGAGATGTTCTATGGCGACAGGTGTGTTGAAACAGCAGGCGCTGGTCGTTTGCCTGGGTTGCGCGTTGTGCTTTTGCCCGGTAAGTGCTCCCGCGGATGAGCCCGTACGATTGTGGCCGGGGGAGCCACCGGGGAACCACTCCGTTCGAGGACCCGAGCAGGATCAAACTGGACCCAAAGGGAACTTGGTGGCGGGGGAAAAGGTGATTCGCCTGGGAAACGTCTCGACTCCCACAATTACGGTGTACTCGCCCGACGCCAGCAAAAACACAGGGGCGGCCGTGATGGTCTGTCCAGGAGGTGGGTACCACATTCTGGCTTGGGACCTCGAGGGTACGGAAGTTTGCCAGTGGCTGAATTCCATTGGAGTCACCGGTGTGTTGCTCAAGTATCGCGTGCCGCGCAAGGCCGGCGAGCGAATTCCGGCTGAACCATTGATGGATGTTCAGCGAGCCATGTCACTGACACGACAGAATGCGGAGAAATGGGGGATCCAGCCCGATCGCATTGGCGTGCTCGGATTCTCGGCCGGCGGGAATCTGGCAGCGCGGCTGAGCACTCAATACAATCAACGGGCGTATGCTGCCATCGATGATACCGATGCAATTAGCTGTCGCCCAGATTTTGCCGTCCTCATTTATCCGGCGTATTTTTATGATGCCAAGTCGAACAAACGCGAGCCTTGGGTGCATCTGCCGGTCACCGACAAGACGCCACCGATGTTTCTGACCATGGCCTTTGACGATCCTGTCGGTCCCGAGAACATTTTGCGCATGGGTTTGGCGTTGAAGGAAAAAGGGGTTCCGGCCGAGGTCCATTTGTATCCCACCGGCGGGCATGGGTACGGGTTACGGCCGAGTGAGTACCAAGCTACGACTTGGCCTGACCGCTGCGCGGCTTGGATGCAGGCAAACGGCTGGTTGGATCATTGACGAAAGGAAGTGTGAGCATGCACTCATCAAATCGACGGATACGAAATCGATGGATAATCGGGACACTGAAGCTGCTCGTGTTCAGTTGTTTCGCGGCCACGTCTTGCTGTTGGGCCGGTGATGATTCCGGCCAAACGACGCGGCCGAATTTCATCGTCGTCTTCTGTGACGATTTGGGGTACGCCGATATTGGGCCTTTCGGCGCCGAAGGTTATCAAACACCACGTCTGGATCAAATGGCCCAAGAAGGCATGAAGTTCACGGACTTCTATGTTGGTCGGTCTTTCTGTTCGCCATCACGTGCGGCTCTTTTGACCGGCTGTATACCGACGCGAGTTGGAATTGGCGGCAACTTTGGACCGCATTCCCAGGATGGTCTGCATCCCGACGAAATCACGCTGGCGGATCTATTGCAAGGAAACGGGTATGCCACGGCTTGCTTCGGCAAATGGCACCTGGGACATCAACCGAAATTCCTGCCACCAGCACAGGGCTTTGATGTTTATTTCGGCATTCCCTATTCGAACGACATGTGGCCCTTTCATCCCGGCGTGCGGCATTTGCCTGAAGCTGAGCGGTTGAAGCGTTGGCCGCACTTGCCGTTGTACGAAGGCACGGACATTATTCAGCCCCAAATCATGCCCGCAGATCAGACAACGCTAACCAAGCGGCTGACCGACAGGGCGGTCGAGTTTATTCGAGAACACCGCCAGCAGCCATTTTTCATTTACTTGGCGAATCCGCAGCCACATGTGCCGCTGTTTGCCTCGGACGAGTTTCACGGACGGACGGAGCGCGGTTTGTTTGGGGACGTGTTGACTGAGATCGACTGGCAGATGGGGCGGCTGATCGACACTTTGCAGAGACTGGATCTAGATGCAAACACTTGTATTGTCTTCACGTCGGACAACGGGCCTTGGTTGTCTTACGGCGACCATGCCGGCAGCGCTAAGCCGTTTCGTGAAGGCAAGGGGACTAATTTCGAGGGCGGATTTCGCGTCCCGTGCGTGATGCGCTGGCCCGGCAAGATTCCGGCTGGTACTCGCTGCCAGGAACTGACAAGCACGATGGATTTGTTGCCCAGTTTCGCGGAGTTGGCTTCCGTGCCGCTACCTGACAGAGTCCTGGACGGGCGCTCCATCGTGCCGTTGATGACAGGTGCGGCCGGTGCCAAATCCCCACATGACGCGTTTTACTTCTACGACGGCGGGCACTATCTCAGAGCGGTACGTAGCGGAAAATGGAAGTTGATGTTTGCCCAAAAATACAACTCGCCGATTCCCGGAAATGGCGGCTTGCCCGGTACCAACCAACGCCGCGATCTGAGTCAATCGTTGTTCAATCTGGAACAAGACATTGGTGAGACGACCGACGTGGCCGACCAGCACCCGGATGTGGTGGCGCTCTTGGAGAACCTGGCCGAGGCCATGCGGCAGCGACTGGGAGACGGTCCCAAGGTCACTGGCACCGAGCGACGACCGAAGGGCAGCTGATATGGCAGCGCGGCAGCCGGCTCTGGTCCGCGATCAACACGGGACGGCTCGCTGTTGGTGGTGTGATGCAAACGATCTCTATCGCGACTACCACGACCTAGAATGGGGACGGCCTGTGCTGGATGATGTCCGGCTGTTTGAAAAATTGTGTCTGGAAGGATTTCAAGCGGGGCTGAGCTGGATCACGGTTTTGCGGAAGCGCGAGGCTTTTCGCGAGGCGTTTGCTCAGTTTGATTTCCAGCGCGTTGCACGCTTTACGCCAAAGCGGATCGATCGCTTGGTTGCGAACCCCGGCATCATACGTCACCGTGGCAAGATCACTTCGACAGTGAACAACGCAGCCCGGGCGATCGAACTGATCGAGGAATTCGGTACGCTCCGGGACTACGTCTGGCAGTTCGTACCATCGCGGCGGCGCACCCATCGCCGACGTTCCACCATCCCAGCTGAAACGGCTGAGTCGGCCGCCATGAGTAAGGACTTGAAGCGGAGAGGGTGGTCCTTCGTTGGCCCTACAACTTGCTATGCGTTTATGCAGGCGATGGGTTTGGTCAACGACCATTTAGTTGGCTGCCATGTCTGGCAAGAGGTCGAAGAGTTGCAGCTCAGTCACTTGTAGGCAGCTAGACGTGGCTACGCGACTTGTCGATCAGCTGAAATCTCGCGACTGGCGGGAGCGTTTCTTATCGGATTGGCGACGTTTGTCTTCCAATCGCCGGCGTTGAGAAGAGCGAGTGGGTTTGGTTTTGACACGTCGTTTGGGAGCCACCAGGGCGGCTTGCAGCAGCATCCGGAGTTTGTGCCGGCAAGCGTCCATGTTTTGTGGTCGATCACGATGCTCTTGCGACTGAATAACAACTTCGCCGTCCTGCGTGAGGTAACGTTTGGCCAGGGACTTGAATCGCGACCAAACTGCGGGCGCTAGCTGGCCCTCGCGCGGTGTCCACCTCAGCGTAGCCTTGCTATTGACCTTGTTCACGTTTTGCCCACCTGGACCGCTGCTATGCGCGAAACTCCAACGCAGCTCGTCCTCCGAAATGCGCACGTGTTTCGAAGCCACAATTCCACTCACACTGGGCTCCTATCTCGCCCGGAAAATATCTGCGTTCGCCGCGTGATCGTGTCTAACTCAGTTTCTCAAGCCACCGGCTCTGCAAGTGTGATCCAAAGAGGCTTTGCTGTTTTCTATTCGCGACGCGAGGGCGAATGATTTTATCGGGTGTTGGTGCGGAGGGCACACTCGCGCGTCGTGCGTGGTATGGCCTGGTGGCTCCTGTTAGAAACCTCCCTCAAACCACCGGCTGTGCGGGTCGTTCATGACCTGACCGTGCCTGAATTGACTGCGCCTGACTTGACGGTGACTAGCGCGGCCGCACGGCTAAGTTCGCCGACCGCGCCAAGTTAACAGGCACTGAGTGTACGAAGTTGGTCAATTCCGCGGTACCGGTCGCTTTGGTGTGAATTTCCAGTTAACCTGTTGAACTCGCCTGGTTCGCGCACGTGGACCGCACTGCGTCCGCACATCGCATCTTACGCTGGAAGGGCATCCTTCGATGGCCGAGTCATCAAAAGTATCCGTTGATCGTGAAATCCTGGTTGCCGCACAGCAGCGAGGCGGATTGTCCGTGCTGGGTGCCTTTACCCGTTTGTCAGGACCGGGATGGCTGCAAAGCGCGATCACGTTGGGCGGCGGTTCGCTCAGTGGCGCGCTGTTTCTGGGCGTGCTAGGCGGGACCAGCATGCTGTGGCTGCAATTGCTGGCCATCACCATGGGCGTGATCATGTTGTCGGCGATCAGTTACGTCACTCTCTCGACCGGCAAGCGGCCGTTTCAAGCCATTAACGAATACGTCAATCCGGTGTTGGGATGCGGCTGGCTAGTCGCCACTTCGGCGGCCAACATGATTTGGTGCATGCCTCAGTTCAGTCTGTCGTTTGACGCTCTCAACAAAAACTTGGTTCGCGGGGGACTGGTTTCCGCGGAGGCTACCGAGCGAACTGATTTGATCACCAAGCTGGGTGTGTCTGCGGTATTGCTGGTGCTGGCTTTGGTTCTGGTCATTCTTAATGAGCGCCGAGGGCTGGCGGCCAAAATCTTCGACTGGTTTTTAAAGGCCCTAGTGGGCATGGTTGTGATTTGCTTTTTCGGTGTCGTCATCTACTTGATGAAGGAACACGGGCTGCCCTGGAACGAAATCCTGAGTGGCTTCGTTCCGAATTTGAACCAGTGGAACGAGCCTACCGGGACGGTGGCCAGTATCCTGACGGAGACTCCGGAAACCTATCGAGCGTTTTGGTCGGAGAAGATCGTAGCCAGTCAACGCGACGTCATGATCGGCGCCGCCGCGACAGCTGTTGGTATCAACATGACGTTTTTGTTGCCCTATTCGATGTTGGCCCGCGGATGGGACCGGCCTTTCCGCGGTCTCGCCCGCTTTGACTTGGCGACGGGCATGGCCATTCCATACGTGATCGTTACCAGCTGCGTGGTGATTGCGGCTGCCTTCAGTTTTCATGGCAAGGTGGACGAGGACTTTTTGAACTCGGATCCGAACATCATGGCCGAGAGTTCCATTTTCAAAGGAGCTCTGGCGGGGTTGGAGTCGCGAGTCCAATTTGAACTGGGCAACGATGCAGCTGCTGCCGCGACCAGTGAAGAGAAGCAAAGCTGGAAAGACCAGCAGGGTGCTGAAGTTGAAGATCTGCAACCAGCAGAGTTGGACGCCTTGTTTGCTCAAGAACTGGGAGTGACGGCGTGGAACGAACTCAGCTCCGAAGAGCAAACAGAACGCATGGCCGCTTTGCCGGACAACGACAAGCGGTTGGCCGCGACCTTGGTGAAACGCAATGCGTTTCAACTGTCGCAAGCATTGGAGCCACTGCTCGGCAAGGACTATGCCAATTTGATATTTGGTCTTGGCGTACTGGGCATGGGCTTTTCGACCATCATCATCTTGATGTTGATCAACGGTTATGTTTTTCGCGAGTTGGCTCCGGACTTCTTGGCTCGACCCGCGCACATTGCCGGCTGTTTGGTGGCCGGGTTATGCGGCATGATGTGGCCGCTGGTCTGGCAGGGAGAAAGCGAGTTTTGGCTTGGCATCCTGACATCCACGTTTGGCATGATGCTGTTGCCCATCGCTTACATCACCTTCTTCTTCATGATGAACAACCGCGCGCTGTTGGGTGATCAGAAGCCGCGCGGGGCTTCGATGGTGATCTGGAATTTGTTGATGGGCTTTTCCGTGTTGGGAGCCATCGTCGCAGCTGGATCGTCCATTTGGACGAAGATGTCCAATCCGGTGGCTGGCCCAACGATTATCGGCATTGGGGTGATGTTCGCTCTGATGACGTTGGTTGGCTTTGCCGCGCGACCGAAACAGACCACTGAACAATCTGCATGATAAGACGGAAATCATGTCTGCAGCGTCTTCTCCGGCTCCACAGCGGGTAGGTTTCGGCCCGGGCTTGTTGGTGGCCGCCGCTTTCATCGGCCCCGGCACAGTGGTTTCCGCCAGCAAGGCGGGTGCGGCCCATGGCTGTCAACTGTTGTGGACCATTGTTTTCGCTGTCGCAGGAGCGGTTGCCCTCCAGTATTTTGCAGCCCGGTTGGGCATTCTGAGCGGACGTGGGCTTGGCGAGCGTATTCAGCAACTGCTGCAGGATTCTCCGTTCCTCCGTCCGACGATCGCTCTGGTGGTGGCGGCCATTGGTATCGGAAACGCGGCCTACCAGACCGGGAACTTGAGCGGAGCTGCTACTGGGCTGGCCGCCGTGGCTGGTGGGGAAACGTCAACCTGGGTTGTTGTCTTGGGCGCGACGACTCTGGTGCTGTTGGCGCTGGGACACTACGCGTGGTTGCAGCGGGTACTGATCGGCATGGTGGTGGTGCTGAGCCTGGCATTTCTGGTGTCCGCTTCGCAATCGTTGCCAGCTGCTGGGCGCCTGCTGCGTGGCGCGTTGGCGCCGCAAGTCACTGTCGAAAACCTGACTTTGGTGCTGGCGCTGATCGGTACGACGATCGTGCCGTACAACTTGTTCTTGCATGCCAGCAGCGCCGCTGAAAACTGGCGAGGTGTGGAGCCGCAGATTGCATTGCGACAAGCCTGGTGGGATACGCTGCTGTCGATCTTGTTGGGTGGCCTAGTCACAGCGGCCATCATGGTGACAGCTAGCACGGCCTTTTTTGACCAAGGAAAATCGCTGACCAGCGCTTCGGAGATCGCCACGCAATTGCGGCCGACCTTGGGACCGTTGTCTAGTGCGGCGTTTTCGATCGGCCTGTTCGCCGCCGGTTTAACCAGCGCCATTACCGCTCCGCTGGCCACCGCATTCGCGCTGGCGGGCGTGCTGGGCTGGCCCACCGAGTTGCAATCTTGGCGTTTCCGCGGAGTGGCCTTTCTCGTTGTCATTGCCGGTGTGACGTGTGCAGTCGTGTGGGGAGCCACGCCCGCCAAGACCATCGTGTTCGCACAAGTCGCCAACGGACTGCTGCTGCCGATTATCGCTTGGCTGCTGATGTGGTCTGCGACGGTGCACAGCCGGCGGTTCCCCACCGCATGGTGGACCATTGCGGTGGGCTGGCTAGTCACGTTGCTCGTATCCGCCTTGGCCGGATGGAAAGTCATCCAAGCCCTGGTTTGACGCGACCGCTGGCGGCCCAAGGCGATCTAGTGATCCAACGAGAGCAACTCTAGGGGCTGCCAAAGATCGCGATTTGGTTCAAATGAAAAATGCCTTTGCCGTCCAAGCCAACCTTCACGAATTTGGCCTGGTTGCCGGCGGGGATTTCGATGTCGTAAGTCGCGGACGGCTTGTCCGACTTCCAGACTCGACGCCATTTCTCTCCATCCGACGACAGCCATACTGCCAGATCTTTGGCGCGGTCGTGAAACTGGGGATTGCGCCGATTCTCCAATTGGATATGCCGCACGTCATGCTCTTTCGCCAGGCGGATAACGACGGCGGGCGAGCGGGTGCCTTCGCCGGGCGAGTGGAATGCGAAATCCCGCTGGGACGAATCCGCGGCGCTCAGCGCGAGGTTGGCATAGGTCGCCCAATGATCCGGAAAGTTGACGCCTAGTTGCAACTGGGCATCCCGCGAAATTTCGACCCAGTCGCCGACTTTCCGGAGTTCGCCCACATCGGCTAATCCGGTTTCAATCCAACCATCCTCGCGGACGACAAACACATTCTGCCGTGTCAGGTATTCCAGCAGATCGAGGAACTCGCTGGGAGCGATGGTCTTAACCAGACCTTCCGGCATAGAGCTGGCCTTCATCTCTTTGCGCAGCACGATTTCGTCCAGCGGGACGACTTGCTCCTTGCCTTTGCCGTCGGGGGTAGCGACGCCCAGAACAAGCTCTTCGTCGGTCTCTTTCAGGATAAAGCCCATCACGATCTCGTCGTTTTCGGTCAGTACTTGCACCGACTCGTAACCTTTGGCAATCTCCTCGTTGGGCCACAAGATATGGCGGATGATCTGGGGTTTCGAATAGCGGGCACCGACATCATCCAGCCTGGGACCAAAGGCTTTGCCAACCTGTCCGATTTGGTGGCAAGCGGAGCAGACGCGATTGAACACCACGGCCCCGTCGCGTGGTTTGCCACCACGAATGCCAGCCAACGTGCGAACAGCTGCGTCACGGCGCCAATCCGACAAGTCCGGATTCTCCGCGTCCTTGAGAGGTTTGACCGCTTTGCCACCGGGGCCCATCGACAATTTGTGAGTGGCGTAGTACTCCTTGAGAGCGTCGGGGGCATCCACCAGGAACTTCCCCGCTTCTTCCGCGGCATCAGCCGCTGGCGACAGCGACTGCAACGTGTGTTCCAACGTGTACTCCAGCCAGTAATCCATCTCGAGCGTGGTGGTTTGCAGCGCGATTTCGGCGGATTCGGCAGTGCGAATAAAGCTTAATCCGCGAATCGCTTCCAAACGTACTCGCGGGTGGGCGTCCGAGGCGGCCGTTCGAAAGATCTCGAGCGCGCCCTCAAACCGCTCCACCTCGTTGCCTACACTGTGGACGACCGCGGCACGAGCGCGAAAGTCGTCGGCACTCATCAAGCGCTGCACCAGTTGCGGATTCAATTTGCGAAAGCTTTCTTGCAGCCACAGAGCTTCGCATAGTTGGTTCTCGTCGTCCGTGTCGGCAATCCATCGTTCAACGGCCGTCAAAACCTCTGCCTCGGGACGTGAACGCAATTCGCGCCGCGCACGATAGCGAGTTCGAGTTTCGTAGGAGCGCAGTTGATCCAGCAACTCAGGCACCGACGCACCAGCCTGCAATTCAGGTTTCAACAGCGGTTTGTCTTTGTAGACCAGCCGATATAACCGACCGTGCTCGTGGTCGCGATTTGGATCTCGCTGAGAGTATTGCATGTGGCCGATGAGCGCGTTGCACCAGTCTCCGAACCATAGGGCGCCGTCCGGACCAATCTGAGGATCGACGGGCCGAAAAAAGTTGTCGGTAGAACTCAACAAATCTTCGATGCGTTCGCCGGAAAAACCAGCCGTGCCAGGTTCGTCCTGCAGTGTAAAGCGAGGCATGCCATGCATGTTGATCACGCAAGCGTAAGTAAACTGTCCTTGGACTTCATCAGGAAAGTGGCGGCTGTAGAGAAAGTCGTTGCCGACCGCGGGCCGCATGCCTTGATTGTCAAAGTTGGGTCGGAGCGTTCTGCGGGAGGACACTGCGTAGCCAGAGAGAGGACTGGTCCAGTGCTGTTGAGCGTTGGTGCCATCTCCAATGATGCCCATGCCCCAGCGGTCGAAAACCATGCACCAAGGGTTGCCATATCCCGGTGTGCGAAAGTGCCGAAATCTCCAGGACTTGGGATCCAACACATATGCGCCCGACGGCCCCTTGTTGCGAAACGGACCCCAGGGCGTTTCCAATGTCGTTGACATCGAAATGCCCTCCAGCATGTACAGCAGCCCGCCGTGCGACCACTCCCAGGCTCCCATCGCATGGTGCGTATCGTCGGTAGCGATGCCGTCCAGCACGTGCGTGACTTCATCGGCCTGGTCGTCGCCATCGGTGTCCCGCAGGAAGATAATGCGCGGCTCGTCGACGACCAGCACTCCGTCTTCGTAAAACTCAAAGCCGGTCGGGCAGATTAGCTGGTCGTAAAACGTCTTGCACACATCGGCCTTCCCATCCTGGTCAGTGTCCTCGAAGATCAGCAGTTTGTCGCCTGGCTTGGCCGAACCGGGCAGCCACTGCGGATAGTTGATCATGCACGACACCCACAGCCGCCCGTGTTTGTCGAAGGTCATTTGTGTGGGATTTGAAAACTCGGGAAACTCCCGCTCCGAAGCGAACAACTGCACCTCAAAGCCGTCCGGGACCGTCATCTGCGCAATCGACTCTTCTGGAGTTGGATAGTCCAACGTCTTCGGCTCGCGCATCGCGCGGAAGCCGTCATCCCGAGTACCGAACATGGTTTCTGGAATGAACACCTCCCCGGTGTCGGAGTCGTCTGGCTCTGGAGGTACGTCTCGACCGGCTACCAAGTCCCAAATGTAGTTGTCGCGGACCGCAACCATCTTGCGGATCTTGCGATACTCACCGGGAAATGTCTCCGTATCCCAGGTTCTGCGACCGCCGTACACGTACCATCCATTGAGCATGCGATAGTCTTGCAAGTGCAGCCAAGATTTGTCGTTGACCCACTTGCGCACGTCGTGGAACGTTGACACGTCCATGCCTGTGGGGTGCGTGTCTAGAAACAACTGTTCGTCTAACTGTTGGGCCACCAACCGGTCGCCTTGCTCGTTGCAATGAATGCCGTTGATCGTGTACTGCACGCCCGACTCTAGGGCAAAGGCAGTCGAGGTTGGGGAGAACAAATCGATAAACGGCAACTCCAACTCGTTGGCCAATTGCCGGATGCGGGCCGCGTACTTGTCCAGTTGAGCATTGTTGTCACGGCCATCGGGAAGCAATTCATTGTCGGTTCGCTCAAACGCGATCGGGGACACCAGTACAAATCGGGCCGGGTGTTGTTCGGTCGAGTACTTGGCCCGATGCTCTTCGATCCACAGCCTGTATTTCGCGGCGAACGCGTCCAGCTGCTCCGCGGAGTCACCGGCAAAATGCTCGTTGAAACCAAAGAAACAAACGAACAACTCAGGCGCAAACACCTCCATCGGATGGTCAATCTTGGTGTAGTTGTCAGGCCGCTGCTGGTTGCCAACTTCGTCCGCTGGCCACCCAAAATTCCGGATGACTAACCGGTGTTTAGGAAAGCGCGTATGCAAGGCTGTTTCAAAGTAGCCGAACAGATTCATGCGTTCGGCCAAAGAACCACCTACCAGAGCAATTCGCTCGCCAGGCCGCAATTCGAAAGCAGCAGCGTTACGGTCGGGGCGATCGCGAAAACTCCATTCCGGTGAATTGGCGGGATCTGGACTGTGCGGTGTTTGACCTAAATCGAAATCTTGTGGACGAAGGCCCAGCTTTTTCCAGTATCCAGCCTGACGGATGAATCCAAAGAACGACGGGTAAAACGCATCGACAAAGTCGACATTGGCCCGCTCCGGAACGGGACGTCCGCACAGGTGCAGAGCCGCGTTCACGACCAAGCGTCGCATGCCTTCGTTCACGAAATCGACCGAGGCACCGCCCGTCGTGCAGAACGCAGTACCAGTACCACTCCCGTCGGGCTTACGGTATTCGTGCAACCAAGCAAACGGCTGCATGGGCTGGTTCAACTCTCCGTCCACGTTTGGCGAGTCCGGATCGAGACTCTCAGTGACCGCAGCTCGCATCAGAATTTCATCGGCGTCAGTCAGATGGATGACGCCGTAGACGTCCGACGGTGCGAACACGTCGGAAACGGAGCGTAAGATGGGATGCGACTCTTGTTCGGATGCGATGACTCCACGTGCGCCTTGGACCTTGTGCTTGCCATGATGGCTGACCCAGGTTTCGCCGAACACTTTGAGACCAAAGTCGCCATACGGCAAGCCACCGAAGTTGCCTGACCCACGAAATGCGTGGGTTGATGTCCGAATTCCCAACAGCGGTTTGCCCGCATTCAAGTAGTCCGTAATGTACTTGGCGTCGGTCGCCGACGGATTGCGAAATCGAGTGCCGATGATGACTAGGTCCGCATCTTGCAGAGTCTCCAGACCGACCAGTCCCTCCTGATTGTTGGGGTCAATGTAGCTTTCGCCATCAGCGGACATTGAGAACAGCACTGTGCATTTGAAGCCATGTCGCTGGCTCAAGATCTTACCCAGCATGGGCATGGATTCTTCCGTGCGATACTCTTCGTCTCCGGAAATCAAAACCACATGCTGTGTTTCGGAGCTTGTTTGGGGTGGTTCGAAAACCAACCGGTCGGCGCTCCAGCCGAGTGAAGTCAGTGCGCATAGATACAAACAGACCGACGGTGGCAGCAAAGAGAAAAGTTTCATGTCGCTAACGGATGGCAAGAGGAACGGAGGGAAGGGCGATTAGCATTGGGCAGTCCATAATAGTTTATCCGACAGTCGAACGCGCACCGGGTCGACGGTAGTTTTGTGCGGAAGCGACGCCCGCAGCAACTGGTCGAACTAAAACAGATACGCTGCCAGGACATTTGCCTGGCAGCAACGTTTGGCCCAGCCTTACGATTAGCTCAGGCTTCCGACCAGCTCACGGACTCGAGAGCATAGTCTGTCGGCCAACGCCGATGAACTGGAGTGAGCGGCCACGCTCAGAACGGCTCCCGCCGGGCCGCCCACAATACCGCCAATGCCAGCGGCCGCCGCTGTGCCACTCCATCGGGCCAAACGCCGCGCGCGGCCAGCACTTAACCCTTGGCGGCAACTGACCGCCAGCGTTGCCATTTCTACCCCATCGGCCAACAGGGTCGCCGGATGGACGCGCATGGCGCCGCGTACGGCCAAGCGGCTACCCACTTTGTTGGACACACTCCACACGGCCTTGGTCGCCATCGAGGCCACGGCTGAGACGGTGGCTTGGCCCATCTCGATTTGGTGGCTTTCCGAATGGCCAGTCGCGCACCAAGTCGCAAAATGTTCGCAGTTGCCCTCCAGCAAGTCGTATCCTGTCTCACCTAGCCGACGTTCCGCATTGGCAACCACCTCGTGAGGAGACAGGGCGTCAATGTGTTCGACACGCTCTGGTGAGGCCCCGCGGCAGAATTCTTCCATGGAATCACGGCGCACCGCAAATTCATCGGACGTATCACGCAGGGCGATCCGCGCACCGCTTTGAGGTGCCAAGTGCACGACAGTTCCATCGCCCATATCGATGCCGTGATGTTGGAAGGGAATGCCGCCGATGCTATTGACGACGTAAATGTGATCACCAAGTGCCACGTCTTCTTCTCCAAGTACGATCCCAATGGACAGGCAACGCGTACCCTCCATAAACGGACTGCTTCCATGGCCGGCAGCCTCAGCCAAGTAAAACCGGATCTAATCAAGATGCCTGGCAGAGCCGGAACCAGTTTGCGAACCGAAATCAGTTTGCCACTTTCGTTGTTCGCCATCGAAGCGCCGCAGTCCATCCTTAACCGGGCATGGGATAGACTGCCAGCTTGGTCGATCAAGCTAAACCGGTGGACCAGGAAGCAACTTTAATGCCATTGTGTCGAGAAAGTCCAGCTGGCGTAGTTCGGCGTGTCAGTTTGACACTTGGGTTCCGCCAGGATTGCCAACCTGACGTCCTGTCGATAATCCTAGTCGAATCCGGCATCAAAGCCGCCATCGTCAAATCCGCCGCCATCGAAGAAATCATTGTTGCTGACTTCCGGGATCGCGTCCAAATCGGGTGCCACGGCTTCGTGTTCTGGAATTCTCTCCGGAGGATCGTCCGCCAGCGTTGCCAGTGCCGCGGGAGCATAGAAGCCGCCGGCGGCTAAGGACGATGCTTCGTCCGCTGTCGATTGTGTGTCAGCCGCGTTGTCCTCGGCCTGGGAACCGCCTCTGGGAACGAAAATGGCGACTGCGGCTACCACCAAGCCCAGTAAGACCAGTCCGATGACGACACCGACGACGATCACCATTATTATGGTCATGGGATTCTCCTGAGGACTATTTGCGATCTTTGGGTCTTGCTACACCTAGAGGCCCCGACGGGGCGGGACTTAGGCGCGCCGGACCCTAGCCCTGATATTGCACGCCGGTTCACCAGTTGCAGCGCAAGTACAGACGATCACGCGTGTTAGGACAATTTGTAAGAACGACGGTGCAAAAAAATGAGCCGCCACGCTATGGCGTGCCGTTGCCCACTTTTTGCGTTGGCCACGTGCTATTGCACTGCCGCTGATGCTATCGCACTGTGGCTAATGCTAGTCCCTCGATTCGGGCGTGATATCCAGCTGAATCCGCTCTTCACCGCGCCGAACGACAATCTTGACCGTTTCGCCGACCTTTAGAGCGGCGATGGCGTTGGTGTAGTCGTATACGTTTTGGATCTGGATACCGGCCAATTCAATCACAATGTCACCTGGCTGCACGCCAGCTTTTTCGGCGGGCGATTTGGTGCGAATTGCCTTGAGCATCACGCCCACAACTTCCTCGGTGTAGTCCGGGCTGGTACCCAACGATACCCGCATGGCCATCCGCTGCGCGGACTGTTCGTTGTCGTGCACCTTAAACTCGGGAAGCTCCTCGCCCAGAATCAATGAGCGCGTGATCAGTCCCATCAGTTTGGCGATGTCGGCGGTACGATCGTAATTCAGCTTGTCGGGTGTATCGCGCGGCGTGTGGTAATCGTCGTGAGAGCCAGTGAAGGCGGACAGGATTGGCACGCCAGCGCGGTTGAACTCCGATGCGTCCGTTGGCAAATTCGTGTCCTGGCTTTGTTGTAGCGTCAGGCCAGTGGCCAAGTTGCGTTTTTCAATTTCTGCAGCCCACCACTCCGATGAACCCAGCCCTTGCAACACCAGTTTCCCGTCGTAGCGGCCGACCATGTCCAAGTTCAAGTAAGCTCCGATCAAGTGATCCAGCGTGACGTTTTCGGCAAATGCTTCGTGCCCAGGAATTTGGAGGATTTCATTGCGAACCTCCTGCAGCAGGCTGTCGACGAAATGATTCGAGCCATGCAAGCCGAGCTCCTCGCCGGACCAGGCTGCCACCCACAGATCTCGTCCGGATTCTATTTTGTCCCCTTGCTGCGCGATGAACTCAGCGATCTCCAACATCGCGGCAACGCCCGACGCATTGTCGTCGGCGCCAAAGTGGATCTGGTTTTGTTCATCTTCGCGGGCTAGCGAGCCAGCGCCGCCGCTGCCCAGATGGTCGATATGCGCTCCCACCATGACGCCCGGCTGAGTGGTGTCGGCACCCAACTTGAGTCGACCGATCACGTTCCGTCCGGCCCCGTAAGTCTGCGTTACGTCAATGTGTGCGTTGAGTTTGAGCTTGGGGATTTCGAAGCCCATTTGCTGATCGCCGCCGTCCAGCTCCGACTGCAGTTGCGTCAGGTCTTGGCCGGCGGCCTGCAACATCTGCTGGGCGACTTCATCCGAAACGCTGATCACCGGAATGGACACCTTCGCCAGGGAACGATCGCCGGACAGAGGAATGACCTGCTGTTTGACCTGAGAGTTGGGTCCGCTCACGATGATCAGTCCCAGCCCGCCCAAATCACGTACTTTGGCCGCTTTGAAACGCAAGCGACTGTAGAGCGCGCGTTCCTGTCGCCACTTGGCCGGCACGTTTTCAGGCATGTAACGCAGCACCATCACCCATTTGCCCTCCAGCGGTAGGTGGACAAACGAGTCGTACTCTTCCAATTCGTCGGTGCGCGGTGCCTGAATGCCGTAGCCACCGAAGACCACTGAGCCTTCGAACTGTCCGCTCTCGCTAAAGGTCAGCGGTCGCCAGTCGCGGTTCAATTGCCAAGGCTGCGCTGACAACTCGGAAGCGGTCAACACGTTGTCGGTTCCCAATTCTGCGCCCGCAGGGAACTCGAACGACTGAAACCAAGTTGGCTCCTGGGTTTGGGGATCGACATCGCCGGCCGGCTCAAAGCCGAGGCTATCCAAATAAGCGGCTACGTACGCGGTTGCCTGACGCTCACCAGGACTGCCGGTCATCCGACCGCCCAGTTCCCGGCGGCACAGGTAGTCGACGTGCCGCAGCACGTCTTGCGGAGCAAACTTCGCGGACGTCGACTGCCGCGCTTCTTGAGCATCGATTTGGGCACGCTGCTCGCGCTCCGTCAACTGGACGACCGCTTGGTTTTCCACTGCGGGCACGTCCGCGGAAGTTTCGCCCAGTGCTTCTAGCGCGGCCTGGTGATTCCATTTGGCTGAGAAGATCTGTGATTTCCGGTCCGTTCGATTGGACGTCCATGACAACTGGGTGCCGTCCCGCGAAAACGTGGGGAAGCCGTCAAAGCGATCGGAGAAGGTCACCCGCACTGGCTCTGCCAAACGGTCGGTGGGGATCATATAGATTTCAAAATTTGAATAGCCCTCGATGTTGGACATAAACAACAAGTACTTGCCCGAAGGGTGGTAGAAGGGTGCGAACGAAGTTTCGCCGATGTTGGTCAGGCAACGTTTGTCGCTGCCGTCAATATTCATGGTCCAGATTTCGGCACTGGACATATCCGTCTTAAATCGCCTCCAGCAAATGCGCTGGCCGTCCGGAGAGAAAAATGGCCCGCCATCGTAGCCTTCCTCTTCGGTAATTCGCTGCACGTTCGAACCATCCGCGTCCATGATGTAGATGTCCATGACCGCGGCACCGTGGAATTCAAACTGCTGACGCTCTCGATCGCTCAAAGCCCCAGGTTCGTAGGCGCGGCGATTGGATGCGAAGGCGATCTTGGTTCCGTCCGGCGAATAGGAACCTTCTGCGTCGTACCCTTTTGCGTGGGTCAGCCTGCGATACGCCTTGTCCGACAAGCTGTAGGCGTACAGCTCGTAGTTCTCGTCATAGTCCCAACTGTAGCGGCTTTCCTTTCCAGACGCCCGCTCTTCCAATTTGGCTTTTTGCTTGGCAAGGGCTTCTGGATCGTCTTGTGTGGACGCGTACATGACCAGATCGCCTTCCGGATGGATCCAGCCGCAAGTTGTCTTGCCATGGCCGGGCGAAATTGGCAGCACGTCTCCCAGCTCAAAGTCCAAGAGATAAATCTGGTAGAACGGATTTTCCGGTGAGCGTTCGCTCTGAAACACCATACGACTGCCATCGGCGCTAAAGTAACCCTCGCACGAGCGCAGGCCTGCGCTCGGGCGAGGGTTACTT
>JANQOL010000047.1 GCA_028289675.1 Pirellulaceae bacterium | reverse complement strand
TAGCATGAGTGCCGCGTCGTATTGCTCTAGCGCGGCTGCCAGATTGCCCTGGTGGTAATGGCACTCGCCCAGCATCACCAGCGGTGGAATGCTGTCTATCCACCTTTGCTCACCGACCCGCCGCGCCCGTGTGAGGGCGACTGCGAAACCGTCCGACGCATCCAGCACTCGGCCGGAGCCATACATTTCTTTGGCCAGATAGTATTCGGCGCGCGGCAGTTCGCTGACCGCTTGAGCGGCCAGACGCGATGATTGCGGGCCATTCCCAAAGCTGCAGAAGGAAATGAGCAAGAACAATCCGATGGGAAACGAAAAAGCACAGCGCATGTTGCAACCAGCAGCAAGAAAAAGAATTGGTCGCGGCTCCTGCCGTTAAGAGCCTTCAGTGTAAACCGATTTGGCTGGGCAGGCTGTCAGAAATACATTGGAATCGACGGCAATCCACCGGGAATCGGTGAATTCCGTGTTCTGGTACGACCGATAGAACCCTCATAGCTTATCGCAGGAAGGAGCCTGCGGTGGGCACAGTCTTCGTTCAATGGATGGATGCCGAGGAGAATCGCTGATGACTGAGACCAAGCGTTCGCAAGCTTGGAAGTACGCCGCGCTGGGGCTTCTGCTGGCTGGAGTTCTAACTCCATCGGTTGGGTGTCAGGTATCCGTCGCCGGTCAGACGCTGCCAAGCCCCTACTATTTGTACGATGACGTGCAATACTTCCCGGCTGGACCAGAAAACAAACTGGCCAATGAGACCGCGGCCTTGAAGAAGGCTCGCGCGGAGGCTGCGCAAACGCGTCGATAGTGCCAGTCTCGCGACTCGCATCACTGCGAGTCGCACGGACAGACGGCCTGCGGCATCAACGATGGTGATTTGCTCACCGTCGTCGAAAACAGACACCACCAAAACAAAGGTGCTCTAGTAGCTAAACCGATCATCCCAGGTCTGATCCAGACAGCGGATGGCGGTGTCTGGTGCTAGCGCGGTCCACCCCTGGTTGGTTCGCTGCGCGATTCCTAATTCCGACAGACTACCAACGGCGTTCTCTACGTCGAAATCCACGTCCAAGCCTGTCACCTCGTGGATCAGCCGTTCGCATCGTTCGTCGATGTCGGCCGAAGTCAGCGTCTGGCGGTCCGAAGACTGCGTGGCAACAACAAAGTATGCCAAGATCGCTTCGCACGCTTCTTGTTGTTCTCCTTCGTCCAGCAGACGCAGCAGCACCCCAGCGTTGTTGTCCAGATTCTGATAGTACAGGCTCTGCGCCATGTTCAGCATATAGCGGCGTTTGGTTTGACTGCGATACGTGAACATCGACTTGACGCCAAAGCCGATGGCGAAGAGCACCAAAACGATCATGCCGATTGTTTTGAAGACGCCGAAGAAAGCCAGCAGCACCACGTTGCGCAGGAATCGCCACAACGTAATGGCCATCGCATATAGACTGGGCACGACAATCTTGGAATGGTCGAGCCACGACATGTGCACGCCGGTGGCGGGAAGCATCATGTCGACGTCTAACTGGGGCACGTTCTTAAACATGCGCATGTAGACGAAACGGGGATCGAATTGGCTGTTATTCGAATCCGACGTCACTTGAAAGATGACGACTAGCCGCTGATATAAGGGGACTTCGGCAATTTGGCGGCGAAAGAACTGACGCCAATCACGATAATCGCGTTCGCCAACCCCGAATCCTCGCGCATAGACTTCCAAGCGTTCGAGCATCTCGAAATCGACTCGCATGCGTACACCCCAGCGGCTGGCAGCCCGCAGGGCCGCTTGAATATGTTGCGAGGTCAGCCGATGATAGTTGGCGCGCAGCAACATGTCGCGAGTGTGATCCAGGAGATCGTCGGCGATTTGAACCTGTCCCTCGGGCGTGGGCACGGTGCGCAGCAACCGGTCTCGGTCAGGATCCAGCCAGGCATATTGAGTGCTGAGTTGTTCGTGCCGTCGACGGTATTGATGGTGGAACAAGGCCAGAATGGACGTCGAGACGCGACGGAAATCGGATTCTTGATCCGCTGGTAAGGCGGGATGCTGGCACAGGTAATCGACAACATCCGAACTATGCAGTGGAACGAAGTGCTCACGCAACACGGCTGGCTCGTCATGGGGCGTTTGTTTGGGCACGATACCGTTGAAATCCCTGCCTGAATGCTAGGCGATGCCGCGTGTGGAAGGTTGCCAGCCTACTGACAACCACGCGTCGCCAATTCGTTGAGCCGCGTTTGTTTTTTTTTTTTAGCGTTTAGCAGTTCGCCGTACTTGGCTTGCGAATCTGGTCGCTGCGGCTGACTACTGAATAAAGTACCGTTGCATTTTCCGCCCGAATGCGGATGGTTGCGACCCCGTGCCAGTGTTTTCAAAATGCCAACAGCTACATGTTGATGAACATCACTCGTGAAAACCAACAATTCAACGGTACCGTCGTTTAGGCAAGATTCCATGGCTGACTGGGCGCACACCATCAAAGCGGTAGCTTTTGACATGGACGGTTTAATGGTCAATACGGAGGAACTGTACACAGAGGTCAGTCAGCAAATGTTGGCCCGTCGTGGTCGGACCTTTACGACCGAACTCAAGAATCAAATGATGGGTCTCCCCGGCCAACAGGCATTTGAGGTCATGATCGAGGCGGAGCAGCTCACCGATTCGGTCGACGAATTGGCCGCCGAAACGGCTCAACTGTTCGCCGACCTCTTGCCAGGCAAACTGGCGGTACTGCCAGGGCTGGTACCTCTGTTGGATCATCTCGATCATCGGCAGGTACCGCGCTGTGTGGCCACCAGCAGCACGCGTGATTTTGCCCAGCTGGTGCTAGGGCAAGTGCGATTGTTGCAGCGCGTCGACTTTGTAGTGACTGCCGAGGATGTGCCGCGAGGCAAACCGCACCCCGATATCTACTTGGCGGCCGCCGAACAGATGAGCGTGGAGGCCCCGCAAGTCCTGGTACTGGAGGACAGTCACCATGGTTCACGAGCGGCCATTTCGGCCGGCGCGTGTACAGTAGCTGTGCCGGGAGAGCACAGCGCGGATCACGATTTTTCCGGCGTGCACTTGATTGCGGACACCCTGGCCGATGATCGCATTATGCAGCTGCTCTGATTTCTATGGCTGCTTCAAAGTTAGGTCGAAAGTGGTGCTGTCCGACGAGAACGGCACGAAAAAGGCGAAGCCCATGGTTGGACTTCGCCTGGTGTGGTTGAAGAGCTGCCCGTGCAACACTCGTCAAGCGCCGTGAGCTTAAGCCATTTCCTTTAGCTTCTTCAGTGGGCGCACTTTGACTTGCACGGAGGCTGCCTTGGGGGGAGCCCAGATCATTTCGCCAGTGGCAGGGTTCCGCACTTGACGCTTTGGCAAGGCCGGCTTGTCGACCGCCACGATTTTGCACAGGTTGGGAATCTGGAACACTCGAGGTCCCTTCTTACCAATGTTCGCTGCGATCTCGTCACTCAGCGCGTCAAAGAACTCGGCCACTTGTTTCTTGGTCAGTCCGGTTCGCTCGGCCAAGCTATTGAAGATCTCAGTCTTCGTCGCTGGCTTCTTTTTGGCAGCGGCTTTCGCCATACTCACAATCCCTTTCAAAATGTAACTACGGGCTGGGGAGGTTAGACCTTAGGCAGACGATTTAACGACCGCCTGACCAAAATTTCAACTGGTAGAGCCCCAAAAACCCCGGTTTTTAAGGGGTTTTCGAGGTTTTTTGGCTGAAAAACGCCTGTTTCCCTTGGGAAACTGCAGTTTTCAGCGGGTGTCGTGCCTCGAATCGGGCCTAGAGATCCGCGATGATCGAGTCGTTGAGCTCGACGCTGGAATCCACGTCCGCGACCAAAGAATCCTGCAAACTGCTGGAGAGTTGCAGTTCTAGCGCGGGCAAGACATCGCTCATTGCCGAGTCGACCGCGGCGTCAGAGAGCGGATCATCGGTGCGCTGCTGGGTCTCCGAGCCGAGCAATTGCCGAATGGCCTGAGACGGAGAGAGCGTCTCCGTACGGGCCGGCGAAGAGCTGACCGCCGTGATGACGGGGGCCGGTGGTGCGCTGACCTCTGGTGCGGCTTCACCCTCGCCTACGAGACCTCCCGTAGAACCAATGGCGGGATCACCGCTCTCGCCTTCGCCCTCAGGTGCGTTGGCACTGGCCTGCAGTCCCGAGGCCGTTACCGGACCCAAGACTCGGAGCAGTCGAAAATCGGAATGTTGACCGGCTTGATGAACTCGAGTGTTTCCGCCGGAGATCGGAATGGACGTTGTCAGGTTGGCCGCGGCCGCATCCACGGCTTCCAACACCAATGAATCGGTGGTGGTGTCCACAGTGACGGACAGTGAGGACAAATCAGTCCAGTCGCCACGTGCGACGGTCCAATTCTGCGTTCCGTCAGCGGCTACGGCTACGGTTAGGCCATTGGCGACGGACGAACCCAAGAAGTCTCGAATATCGAAGAACTCAGGTCGCAACGAACCAGTGACCACCAAGTCGTTGACGACGTTGGCCGAGTCTGTGGTGCTGGCATTGAATGTTACCGAGGCGCCGCTGTCTTGTAGGAATGGCAATGCCTCCCGCGTCAACGTGTAGTCGCCGGGCGCCATGGCTGGGAATGGATAGCTGCCGTCGGCGCCGACCACGGTGGATTCTGAAACCGTCGCTCCGGTCAAATCGGTGCCTGTTAGCGTCAACCGCACGCCAGACAGCGGTGAATTGCTGCCTGCAGCGGCTCCATAGGCCAACGTGCCTACAAAGTCGCGCGGAATGAAATCACGCACGTTGACCGTGACGGTCGCTGTATCCGTCAGGTCAGTGCCATCTCCCAAGGTGTAGGTAATGCTGAAATCGCCTTCGAAAGTGCTGCTGGGCGGCGTGTAGATCAGCGACGTGCCACCAGAGGCAATGGCTACCGTTCCGCTGCCTGCAGGCGGCTGGGTGACTTCCGTGATCTGCAATGTTTCGCCTGAGTCGACGTTTGTATCGTTGGCCAACACGTCCAAGTTGGTCGTGCTTTCTCCCGAGATGGCCGTGAGTGTATCGTCAACCGCGGTGGGAGCGTCATTGACGGAGTTTACCGTGAACGTAATCAGTCCATCGGACTCGGCTCCGCCGCTATCGCGCACGGTGTAGGTCAAGATCTCGGTGCCGTTGAAATTGGCGGCCGGCTGGTAGCGGACCTCGGTGCCATCGGGCGACACGCTGAATTGGCTGCCCTGCAGCGAATTGCCAACGGCCGAGATGGTCAGTGTTTCGCTGGGATCGTCGGACGAATCGTTCTGCAACACGTCGAAGCCGGCCAGCAAATCGTCTTCGTCCAACGTGAAGCTATCGTTTTGAACATTCGGTGGCGGATTCTCCGTGGCCACTCCCACGGCTACGGTCGCGGTAGCTGTCCCGCCGCGTCCGTCGCTCAACGTGTACGTAAACGACTCAGTGCCCTGAAAGCCTGTACGCGGTGTATAGTTGATCGTCAGTCCGCTGGATCCGACGGAAACGGCACCGCCCTGGTTCCCAGTGCTGACCGCGGTGATAGTCAGCGTTTCCAGCCCGGCGGCATCCACGCCCGAAGAGTCGTTGGCCAGCACTTCCAACACGTTGGACGTGCTGTTCTCAAACACGCTAAACGTATCGTTCAGAGCTTCTGGAGGATCATTCACATCGGTCAGCTGAACCGTCACGGTGGCCGTGGATTCAATGTTTTGTTGATTGCGGGCTGTGTACGTGAACACGTCCGAGCCGGTGAAGTTGGCCGCTGGAGTGTAGATAATCGAACGTCCATCCGAAGCGATGCTGACCGAGCCTCCGCCACTGGCGGTGCCCACTTCGGAAATCGTCAAGACCGCCGAGCCGCTGACCTGATCGTTGCTGAGCACGTTCAATGTTTGTGCGGACGAGTCCTCGTCAAAGCTGAACGAGTCATCGAACAGCTCGAAATTAGCTCCAACAGCAAAGCTGCTGGAACCAAATTGAGTCTTGGACTCATCAACCGCACCTTGGCCATCGTACAGCAATACGTCATTGCCAACGTTATCCGCGCTCTCCAGACGCAGGCCGGCGCTACCGGTTGCCGTGGCCAAGAAAGTGATCTCCGCCAGCACTCGCAAGTCGTTGCCTAGTCGAGCCGTCGACGAGGAAAAGGCGCCCAGTTCATCGATCAGTCCTGGCGTGGCCGTCGACCCGCTTTGATCGTTGACGTATGGATCGACATAAGTGATTGGATTGTTGGCGATGGGTTCGATCACGTCCGAGTTGTAGAGCAGGTCTACGTAGGCCGCGAACACCCCGGTGGCTGCATTGGCGGGCGTTCGTAAATCCTCCAGCGTGATCTGAACCGTGAATGTCTCGCCCGCCGAAACGGTCGTGATGGGCTCGCCATTGCTGTTCACCGGATTCAGCAAGATACGCACATCCGGTTCTTCGATCACCGTCATGGCAACTTGTTGTTCAACCGTATTGCCGGCCGGATCGGTAATGTTCAAGGTCAGCGTTTGTGCACCGAGTTGTCCGGACGTGGGCGTCCAGCTCAGTTGTCCGTCCGAGGCGCCCAAGGTCACGCCAGCGGGAGGAGTGACCAGCCCGTAGACCAGGCCTTGCCCTTCTTCAGGGTGTTCCAGGTTTACCGACAAGTTTTGGTTGACGATAACGCTACTGGGAATGCTGGACGTATCCAGAGCCGTGGGATCGTTGCGGTCCAAAGTCACGGTCAGGCTGGGTGACTCGGCACTGGTTTGGCCGCCTGTGGTTTGTGTGGCGGTGATTAGCACGTCGCCTTGGCCAAGCGCGGCCACGTCGGTCACTGAGACCACCGTTGTTGAACCGGAGGCGGTGGCCGAACCGACGACCGAGCCGCCGGCTCGCAGTTCTACCAGGGCCCCATCGGTGGTTCCGGAAACCGTAAAGTTCAACGTCTGCGCGTTGGTGATGTTGTCTGTCGAGCTGGAACCGGAATCACTGTCCGCGTTCAGGTCCACGCCGGTCGGCACTCCCTGCGCGACTTGCACTGTCACGATTTGGGAGTCGAATTGGTCGTTGGTGTTGGAAGCGGAAGCCTGGGTGACACTGGCTAAGAACTGAAGTTCTCCGCTAAAGCCGGCCGGCGGTGTCAGGGTCACCACGCCCGTGCTGGAGTTGACATCCAGTCCAAAGGTCTGATTTCCCAGCGGCTGCGCACCGAAGACTAGTGTGTCGTTTTCCGCGTCTTGGGCCGTCAGATTGATCTGCACCGGTGTACCGACCGTGGTCTGAATTGGGGTACTCAGATCGTTCAAAAAAGGAGCGCCATTGGCCGACTCACCCTCTGCGGTCGCCGTGAATGTCTGAGACGTTGAATTGCCTTCGGTGTCGCGCACCGTGACCGTAATGTCTGCGGAACCGGAAGTGCCACCGGCCCGCAAGACGATCATGCCGTTCTCTCGGTCCTCGAACACCGATGCCGAAGTGATAGTCACCGGATTGGTTGGCGTGTTGTTCGATGGATTGGTGGCCGTATTGCTGATGTTCTCTCGGTTGTCTTCACCCTCAACTAGCTGTCCAAAAATGGAGTGGTTGAAGTCCAAGTGCCGTTGCTGGCCCTCGGTGATAAAGAACTGCGAGTCGTTGGTGTCGTCGTCGGTCTTCGCGTACGATAGCACGCCGGTGCGGTTGTGCTGCAAGTCTACGTGGAACTGGTCGTCGAAATCGCCCAACGTCGATCCGCCAGCGCCGGTGCCCGTCGGATCTCCGCCTTGGATGACAAAGTTGTTGATGATGCGGTGATACGTGACACCGTCGTAGAATCCGTCTTCGGCCAACTGGGCAACGCGTCCCGCCGGTCGGGGTGCCCGCTGTTCAAACAGCTCAAATACCATGTCGCCAAAGCCGGCAGTCTGCAGACGCAGACTACGGTTCCCGGTCAGCTGTTCCACGCTGATGATGTTGGGATCGCTCGAACTGACTTCGATGGTCAGGTCATTCCCGTTCGGGTCGTAGCCGTCGATGGGAATGTGCAGTGGCGAGCCGAATTCGACGTTGACGTCTTGCAAATCATCGAAGGAAGGAGTCGACGACGATGGGATGCTGACGCCCGAACGCGTAGAAAGTGTCTCCAACGTTTGCCGGCCGACCAATCGGGAACCATCTGGGAACTCCCAGGTCGGAAACGCGGTAATGCCTTCGGCGGTGCCGGTCTGGTTCAGCGTGCGATCTGGGTTGGTGACTTCAATGAATGGAAGATACTTACCGCCGTCTTCAAACAGCTCTTTCTGCAAAGTGCATTCTGGACACCAACCCGCACCGAAGAAACGAGTGCCCGAATCTGCGAGAGCTCGTGCGAAGGCCACTAAGTCGGGTGCGTCTTCACCTTCGCCAACCAACTCGCCTTCACCGACCAGGTCGCCTTCGCCCAATCGACTGGCAGGTGACGGGCCAAGATCTTGCTCGCCGACATTGGAGCCCAGCAGGGCCGACAGTCCATCGGCGGCCAGCAATTGCCGATTTTCCAGAGGCTCGACCAAGATTGACCGCCGAACTGGTGCCAACTGGCGGGGTTGCAACAGATCCACCAACCACTGAGAAAACCGCCGTCTCTTTTCTCGACGAGTCATACCAATACCACTATTAATCGGCTCTGAAGATAAATTGCGATCGCGCGGCCGAGACGGCTCAATTGCGGGGAGCCGAACCAGCCTCAATTCCAAACTAGTTAGAACCTCCGAAGAAATGCGCTCGCAACGTCCCGTATTCGCTACCTCGGCAAATTGGCGCCGGTAATTTCAACCTAAACGCTGTATTTGGACCTGACAGCCCACGTAGGCCCTAACAGCGAAATTGGGCAAATTGCGACGCGCACTACTTTGGAAGATCGAATTGTTGAGGCCCGCGCAACGCGACCTTCAGCTAAGACGTTGGCCGCGCCGGGGAAGTTCCGATCTGAACAAATGATCAGTTTTGTGGGCTATTCGGCGCTTTTGAGCAAATCGTCTTCGGTCAGCATCTTGAAGCCTTGCTTGGCCAACACCTCCAGCGCGAGATCGGTGTTGTCCACCATAATGGCCACGGCGGGGGCACTTCCCTCATGCGTTAGCAGGGGATAGGCCTGGGCGATGTTGAGCTCTGCTTGTAGTAGTGCCGAGCAGACTTGCAGCAGTGGTTGACTGCCTTCGGGCAATTCCAGTCCGATGAGATCGCTTTCGATAATCGTGAGCCCGGCTCGTTCCAGGATTTCTCTCCCACGTTCGGGATGACTCACGAGGAACCGGACAAACGCGCATTCGGCCGAGTCGTTGATCGACAAAGCGACGATGCGGATTCCCGTACCCTCGAATCGTCGAACGACTTCCAGCAACTGGCCGACTCGATTCTCCAAGAAGACCGTGAATTGTCGAATAGTCGGAAAATCACGACCTCTCGCCGTACTTAGGTTGGTGGCGGAGCCCTCACCTACACTCATCTACGCTCTTTCCAATGATCTTTCAGCTGTGCCATGCGTTTGCTGCTTCGCAGTTGGTTTGCTGCTTCGCAGTCGGTTGGCTGGACACTGCGGCAGCTACGTTGCAGGTTGCGCTGGGATGCGGAGAATGGCACTGAAGACCATCTCCAACACGCTAATCCGGAGCACATATCGTAATGCCCAAACCTATTGGTTGCCTCGTCCCGAACATCAAATCCGGTGGAAAGTTTGGTTTTCACCGGCATGCCAGGAGAGCTGGCCGTGGCTGATCTTGCGCCGGAGCCGGAATCCAAGGGCGGTCGACTGCCGC
>JANQOL010000044.1 GCA_028289675.1 Pirellulaceae bacterium | reverse complement strand
GCCCAAACGCGATGTGGCTGACTTGGTTGCCAGCCAAGATAAAGTCATCGAATCCGTCGTCGTTAATATCACCGACGCTGTAGATGCCCTGCATCCGCCCAGTCGAGTCTCCCGCCGAGATACCGTGTGCCTGCTCATTGATTGCTAGTGGATCTGCAGCCTCCGATGCTGGAGTACGATCTACAAAGCTGCCAGGGCGGGTCGCTGCTTGAGCCACAGTGAATGGGGCTGATAAGTCGAAAACAAACGCTTCCGAAGCGAGACCATTTGGCAACTCGCTGTTGCTCTGCTTTGTCGCAAAGGCAATTTCTTCGGGAGTGCTGAAGGCGGGAGGCTGCTGACCAGCTTGCACGACGATTGCGTTTCCGAAGAGCCAATCGCTTCCTTGCCCCCCATCGATATCATCATTGCCGAGTCCGCCAGCCAACAAATCGTTGCCCGGCCCACCGAGGATTGAATCATGGCCAGCGCCGCCAGCCAGTTCGTCATCTCCAAGGCCACCTTCAATACGAACATCAGCGATCAAAGCTCCTTGCTGAGCATCCCCCAGATCGATTCCCCAACTGGCACTACTACCTGGAAAGACATACTCATCGGCGTGGAACACGTCATTGCCGGACCTCAATGCGACTTGAGTCGATTCAACATCCCTGGTTTGGAAGAAGAGATAGTGCTGCAGTAACTGTCCATCCGCATCCTCGACGAACGTCTGCTCTCCGATGTCCCACACCAAGTTTGTGAATTCGTGGCGGTGCACAGCCGTGTTATAACGAATCGCAGCGAAGTCAGGTACTTCAAAGCCTCGGCGATCAACGTCCCCGCCCAGGAACAACACGCGATCTTGACCATCGCCGCCAATCAGCTGATCGCTGTGCGTGGGCAAGTAGGTGGCGGTCGCTGGATCGAACTGAGTATTCGGCTGATTGCCCAACAGGGGCAGGGCATCCGTCAAAATTTGGAACGTATCATTGCCTGGCCCCGCAAACAGTAGATCGCTGGCTTGACGATCCAATCCGCCAGTCAGCACATCGTTGCCTGGACCTCCAAAGACCCAGTCTTCTCCGCCTCCGCCTTGCAGTACATCATCGCCTTCGCCTCCAAGGATGATATCGCGACGCGTACTGTCGCGACGAAGCGACATATCTGTGGAATCAAACTCTGCAAATCCAAGATCGAATCGCAGATCGTACAGGGTAGGCAGCAAGTTCGGATTGGTTACAGCCAGCAAGTATTCAACGTCCGGCGTTAACTCACTAAGGTCATTGATGAGACTCAAACCCTCCGTGGTCTCTCGATAGACTTCAACACCCAGTTCATCGATTGGCGATGCGGAAGCTAGCTGCACGCTACGTAAGGAAGCCATCGCAGGGAAACTGAAGCGGAACCAATCCCTGTCCAATGGATTGTCCGTTGAGAATGAATGGAACTCGAGATTACGATTCGAAACGTCAGCGGATTCAAACAATGGATACGCCGATTCGGGTCTGTCATTCCTGCCTCTTCGGCCATCGCTGTTCTGGGAGACATCGGCAACATCGGGCAAAATCGCACTGCCACTTTGAATCGTAATCACATCATCGCCGACACCTCCATCGACCCACACGGACTTCTGGACAGTAGGTCCGACATTCACGATATCGTTGCCACCCAATGCGTCCACGATGATAGCCAGGAAGTCACCCTCGGGTGGCAATAGATTGTCGACTAAGGCGGTTTCCGCTTGCTGCAACTGTTGTTGCAACTGGCTGAGTTGACGATCGTCTAGACTCGAGTTCCCCAGTTCTTGTTTCAGGGCGGTGATCTGGTTCGCATCGATGACGATGTCGTCCGTTTCCCAGATCAAGTTTCCGTCTTGATCCAGCGCACCAAAATCCATGCGAACCTGTGCTGCGAAACTAAAACTACCATTGTTCTCTGTAAGCCGGGTAACCAAATGGTGATCGCTCAGCAGACCTGGCTCAGTGACAAAATCAACGGAGATCTCGTCGGCAGCCCCCGTACCACTTACGTACCAGACTTGGCCAGTCTCTCGGGCATACTGTTTCCATTCATCGCCTGCCAGAGATTCGTCCAGCGACTCGAACTCCTCTCCATTGCTGCGATACAGGCGATCTTGGCCACCATTTCCATATAAAAAGTCAACGCTGGTGCCGCCAAACAGTTGGTCATCGCTTGGCCCCCCCAAGATCCGATTCAAGCCTGTGTTTTCAAGTTCACCAGACGAATCGGTGGCATCGAGTTGCCCTGTTGCGTCCAGGAACACGCCAAACTGCCCTTGCTGGGATGCAAAGGGATCAAAGTCTGCCGGATCAAAACTCCATGCGTAAAGTTGGTTGACGCCCTGTCCGCCGATGAGATCGTCGTTGCCAGAACCTGCGAATAACTGGTCGAGATCGGTGGCAGCGCCTTCGCCACCGTCACCCCATAAGCGATCGTCGCCAGCGAATCCGTAGAGCGTGTCACGTCCGATACCGCCATCTTGACGGTCGCGGCCCATGCCTCCAAACAACAGGTCGTCGCCGCTGTTGCCATCGAACACTCCGATAAATCCATTCGAGCGATTTACTAGCGTGCTGATGTCTAGCGGTTCTCGCGTCGGATCTGCCGAGACATCGAAGACTTCAAGCTCAGATCGTAGCCCCGGAGAAATGCCGCTTGGAAGTGAGCTGGTTGCGAAGCCAATCTTGTCATGCCCCGCCAACCCGGCAACTTGGTATTGTTCTACGAGCGGATTACCACTTTCGTCCAACACTTGGACTTGCATACTTTCCGCCAAACCTGCGATTCGCGGATGACGAATATCCAACACTCGGGGCGTCGCCGTTAACTGACTGAGTACAATCTCGTCGTCCCCATCGGTTCCGGAGATCACCAGAATGTCTGTCGCGTTGTCGTCCGCCGCATCTCCCTGAACTTCATTGCCAAAGTGGCCATCGATCGTGTCTCGGTCGTCCTCATGGAAAGAGCCTTCACGCGGCATGTAGAACAGGTCGATGCCGGAACCACCGTATTGGGTATCACTTCCACGCTGGCCATCGAGCTGATCACTATCGCCACCGCCCCACATCAAGTCAGCACCACCGCCACCAAACAACTGGTCTTCGCCCAGCTCGCCGAAGAGCTTATCCGCGGCCCCTTGCGAATCCGCAAACTGGGACACCGAGTAATCGGCTCCGACGAGGTAATCACCATGGAGGAGATCGTTGCCACTTCCACCCCGCAGAATATCTTGTCGCTGATTTCCAAACAGGTCGTCATTGCCAGCTTGGCCGCGAAGTTGATCTCCTACCAACGCCGAGCTCACTTCTCCATCGGCTGCAAATGCGTGCAACTTGTCGTTGCCTGCGCCACCAAACAAGATCTGTCCTGCTTGATCGTTGCCAGCTCCAGCGTCACCGCGCAAGTCGTCGTCACCGAGATCGCCGTAGAGCAAGTCGATGCCTAGGCCGCCTCGCAACTGGTCATCTTCTGCGCCCCCACGCACGATATCGTGGCCGTCTCCACCTCGGACCAAGTCGCGACCGTCGCCACCGTCCAGATAGTCAGAGTCCGCGCCCCCGTCGAGTTCGTCCGCGTTGCCGCCGCCAAAGAGCAAGTCGATTCCGGCTGAGCCGAGCAGACGATCTTGCCCATCGCTGGCCATTCCGGCTACCGAAATCGTCTGCGTGGCCAGAGGAGTAATCACCGGGTACACGTCAAGAATCGGCAACCCCGCTTTGACGAGTTCCGGTGGCAGAGTGAAGTTTGCTTGCTGCGGGATCAACAGTCGTTGATAGCTGATGGAAGCATCGCCGCCCCAGAGTACATCATCGCCATCGCCGCCGATCAGTTCGTCATCTCCCGCACCACCGACGAGCAGGTCATTGCCCTCATCGCCCGACAAGAAGTCATGCCCTTCGCCGCCCAGGATTTGATCCTGGTCTAGGCCGCCAACCAGATTGTCATCACCACTGTCACCATGCAGGACATCGTCACCCTCGGCGCCTTCTAGTTGGTCTTCGCCCGAACCTCCAAAGAGTGAGTCGTCACCCTGTAGTCCTTGAACCACATCATGTCCGCTGCCGCCGTCCAGCGTATCGTCAAGCAAGCTGCCAACGAGGTGATCGTTGCCTGCGAATCCAAAGAAAGTCACAGCGCGATCGGGTGAGGCCACAAGCGTATCGTCGTAGGAAGAGCCTCGCACTTCGTCCACTCGAAAGGCTGCAGCCGCCGCTGCAATGCTGCCCAGTCCTTCCGAGTGAACTACAACGCCGCTGCTCCGTTTCTGATAATCCAGAATATTGTGCCCCAGTCCACCCTCAATGGTGCCCGCCAAATCGCCGGAACTCATGAAGCGGAATTCGTCGCGCTCCGTTCCGCCAATCAGCTCTGTGAATGCAGCAAATTCCAGCTCGAAGTGTCCAGGGGTACCCACCAGTCCTTGATTCTGTCCCGACACGGTCCAAGTTGTATCAACGTTGTCGCCAAAGATCTGATTGCCAGTAACCCGACTGCCCGTGACACGTTCGATAGTACTCGACACTGCGATTCGCAGGCTGTGGAGTCCATCTCGCGCCGTAAGCGTTTCTGATCCGATGTCCAGGTCGATCGGTTGCGATACCCGGCCACCATCGATGTGATCTCTACCGGCTCCGCTTACTTCGGTCGCAATGTCATTCCCAAAGTTGTTGCCCAATCGATACGTATCATCTCCATCGCCTCCATCGAGCTCGTCATCACCTTCGCCCCCATCCAGTACATCATCGCCCTCTGAGGCCTTAAGGCTGTCGTTCCCTTCGCCGCCAAACAACTCGTCCATCGCTCGACCGCCGATGATGCGATCATCACCCGAGTCACCGTAGATCACGTTGGCTCCAGATCCACCTTGCAGATGGTCGTCGCCCTCTCCGCCACGAATGACCGCGGGGACGCTTACCGATCCATCGATCACGATAAAGTCATTGCCGACTCCACCATTGGCTACGATACGCTGCACGCCGGTGTAGCGCTTCGTGTTCGTTGCTCCGTTGGTTCCCTTAACTTCGACAACGCCTGGCCCGATCTGCTTGACTTCGAAAGCTTCATCGCCATCCTCAGAGAATCCATGCTGAAATTGCTCCGCTTCCGGACCAACATGAAGAATTAGTGTTCCATTTTCAACGCGCGCGGGTTCTGGTGGCGGTGGGCAACTGTGTTCAAATTCGAAAAGCGTTATGTCAACGACATCCACACTGCCGCTGAAGATCAGGAAGCTGTAGTACAAGCGGATGAAGGCCGAGATTTCACCGCGAATCTCAAAGACGCATTGCAAACCCAGGTTGTCAACGATTCTCTCTAACTCATCCAAGTAGATTTTGCCATCGTCGTTGGGATCAAACCAATTGGCGAAGACGTCCGCCCGAATGCCTCCTTCTACGCCCGCCGATGCAATTCCTGGTATATCCAAAGCGGCACCAATGGTTGCCTCGATTCCCACCCCCAGTTCGTCAATGTCATCTCCGTCGCGAGTGTCGAGGAAATAGAGTCCATCAAGAAAGCTGCCTGGAGTCAACTCGCGCAGCACATCTAACGAAGGCGTTTGACCACCCAACAAGCCGCGGGAATCGAATCCAATCTGGAAGTCCGCAAAGAAATCGACTCCGATTCCGACGGTAACTCCAAGTGGAATGCCAGGGATCGGGAAGAAGGTTTGGTCGTACATGAAACCGAGATCGATCCGCGGAATGTCCCATTGGATCAGATCGACGGTTTCGCCCATCATCAACTTGAAGATGTTGCTCGGGTCTTCGAAGAGCGGAAACTCCACGCCCAAACCACCTTCGCCCGAGCTGCTTGGCGTTCTTGCAAAACGGCTTAACGTTGACTTGGAGCGACGATCTCCCTGTCCAACACGACCGATGGCGTCGGTCACTCCCTGGACACCGTCGGATATCTGTGATGAATCGATACTCAGTCCGCTGCTTGCGTCACTAAGATCCACGCCGTTGCCAGCGCCGAGCGTGATGGAACCAAAGTTGATAGTCGAGCCTGTGTTGGCGGCTTCGTTGACAAGGCTAATTACTTCGGCAATTTGTTTGACGACGCCCGCTGCCTTCCGCGCCTGCGCAGCCGGTCCGGGGAATTGAATCGACGCCAAGGTGAGGAAATCAATCGGCCCTTGCCCAGCTGCCTCGGAGAGGTCGGAGATACCTGGGATAGGTTCCGTAATGATCTCGAAGACATCGACGACGGGTCCCAGTTTCTCATCTACTTCGGAAACGATCGGCCCGAGAACTTCTCCAAAGAAGTCACCCAAATTCAGCGACACATCCGCGAGCGACAGAACGGGAAGGCTCCCCTCAAAACCGCCACTCTTCGTGAAGCTAATCGGCCAATCCATGATCAAGTCTGCCTCGATGGACGGCACGGAAGGATTGATATCGGCCACGAGATGCAGATCGACATTGGCCTGTGTTGTGATACCCGCATCAATGAGACTACTAATTCCATTCTCAGCACGCGACAACTCGGCATACGTTAGACGGTTCGAGTCATCTGGATCCATGAAGTCGACAAACAAGTCACCTCGCATCCCCGTATTGCCATTGTCAGTCGCAGAAAACCCGAGCACAAAGAGTTGTGTTTCCAGACGAGTCCCAGGTGTCAGGAAGGCGTCCACCGCCAAATTGAGTTCCGGAGCACCGCTGTTGTCGTTAACGGACAGGAAAAACCCTTCGGTCGCGCTGACCCCGAATCCAAGCGAGAAGTCATAGCCGATGCCCAAGTTCACCCCACCTGCCGTGTCCACTTGAAACGCGACAGCGTCGAGGCCCAAGTCGAAGGGCACATCGATTTCGTCACGCCCGGACAGCTGCAGCTCAATGGCAAACTCCATATCACGAAACGCTGTGGTGGTCGGATCGGTAAATGAAACCGTGACATCATCCCGGCTTACACCTAGCGCAGCAACCAGTTGTTCTTCCAAGTTCCGGCGGAAGTCTTCGCTGGCTTCCGAAGTACTTTTCAGTGCTTCCTCAATAGGCACGATGACCGAGTCGCGAATCCTGCCAACAAAACTGCCCGACAGATCGAAGCCCTCTCCAATAATCGGCAGCTGAGTCAGCACGTCACTGGTCAAGCTAGATTCGAGACCGTCTACGAACTGATTCAAGCCATCGACGATCTGACTCAAACTCAAAGCGCTCAGGTCGGGAGCTTGATCAAAGAGGCTTGTCGCACCATCCGCATGAACGACTGGAGACGGAGACGATAAACTGCTCGCAACGCTGAGCGCTCCACTCGTGGTGCTCCCAAATGCATCCAAATCAAAGGATGCCGTGGCCATGCCGGTCGTCGACAACTCAAAGGCCCCCAGGCCTTCTCGAGCGATCACGTCGAGAGGAACCGCGCCAACCGTGTTGAACCCCGCCTCAGATGGAGAGCTTGGTACCAGCGACTGATCGAAGCCTAAACCCACTGAGGCAGATCCGTCAACGGCCGAACTCGGATACTCAATTTCGATCTCGCCGGCAATTGCTGGTTCGAATGATAGTTCCCTTCCAGTCACTTGATACTCGTCTGTGGCGAGCGTGTTCCCATTGACTCGCACAACCACATAATCGGAATGCGTCGGAGTCTGTTGCAATCGATGGTTCGTCAGGGGAGCAGTAACGTTTAGTTGCTCAACCAGCGCTGCGCCAATTCTTGCCTGCCCCGTAAGGGTCACACCAATACCACCGATACCGGCTTCCAATTCGACCGGCGCGTCGAGCTCCGCGTTGACTTGGACCGACGTGAATGGAACGCCGGCAATGCCTGGTGCAATCACTAACAAAGGAGTGGCCACCAAGTTCGGTTTAGACAAGTCCAACGCCAGCGTAATCGCCGCGCTACCACCAACTCCCAAGTCCAATTGCCCGTTGGTTTCAATTGAAAGCGGACCAATCTCTGGAATGGAAAGCGAAAGATCGACGCTGTCGATGACTTCTTTCTGCATCGCAATTCCGAGCAGCAGGTAAGTCTGTACACCAGGTTGCGTGCTGTCGCCATCGACGAAATCGAGCGTTACGTCAATCAGGTTTGGATCCTGCATTCCCAATTGATTGGCAATCGTAGATTCTAGGAAAGAACCCAAGTTCTCGACCGACGTCATTGCCGCACTTAGATTCTTGACGGCGGACTGGACGGCACCGCGCCCCGCAGCCTCCCTTGGAAGGGCAGCCACGACTGCTTGTAGCGTCCCAAAGATGCTGACCAACTGGCTCTGGAAGGCCGCATTTAGATTGGACGACGTGTTCGCTAATAGACTCTTCAGATCTTGATTCGCCGCTTGCAGTTCTTGAACTTGCTCGGATGGCAAGTTCGTGCGTCCGAGAACATCCTCGAGCTCCAATTGCAGCCCGCGGAGTTGCGACAGATCGGGCCCCTCTGCTAGCCGTTCGGCTACCGCCAGCAAGTCGTCTGCCAACCCAATGGCATCGCCCAAACTTTTTCCAACTAATGGAATCTCGGCGTTGAGCGCTTCCACCTCATTCGTTTCCAGCAATGCCACGAAGCCACGCAGAGCAGCGATCACCGACTCGATGTTGAAGTCGCCAAAGCCAGTTAACAGGTTTTCGAAGTCGGCGTTGGGGGTAAAAGAGACTTGCGGGATAGGCTGTGATGCGTCAGCAAAGATCGACAAGGCAATGGCAGGCTCGTCATTGCTGCTTGCGACGGCAGAGAGAACCGAACTTGAAGTTGGCAAGTTGGCATGACCAGAGAGCTCAAACGGAGTGAGGTCCAGGAACGCGCTTGGTTCGGCCGAAGCAAGTTCGCTCAACGTGAGGCGACCATCATCGTCCACAAAGTCGAGGCTACTCAGCAACTCAAGCGAGGCGGATCCATCCACAATCCCGATGTCTAGGATTCCAAACGCTGCCTGCAGGTCGATGTCGTCCGCCGCAATCTCACCGGTCAAACAAACATTACCGCCGCAACTTCCCGCGACGGAAGTGTTGATATAGAAGTGATCCAAGAAGGACTTTCCATGCAAGGGCTGGCCTTCCAGTGTCCAACCACTTCCATCACTGTTCTCGACTCCCGCACCTGCGATTCCCAACTCACGTGCTGCAGGCGATAGCCGTCCATCGATTGGATCAACGATCGCCTTGACGATCAACGCCTCGGAACCCGTCGTTGCATCAAACAACGCAATGCGATGCCCATCGCGTATTTCACCAATCACTTGTCCATTAGTGCTGGTCTCGATTCGCGTTAGCACATCGCCAACAGTGCGTGTTCCGTCCAAACTAACTTCAAATCGAGTGCCATCGCTAAGCGTGATTTCTAAATCGTTGTAGTCGCTGGACTGTCCTTCCAAGCCCACAGCGAATCCGAGCGCCGCCGCGTTGCGAATTGTGAATTGCCGGATACTGCGTGTTGGATCCGCAGCATCGGCTAACGCTCGTAGGGTCAAACGAGGGCTCCCGCCAACCTGCGTGACACCCGCTTCCAAATGCAAGGCAGTCAGAGAATCGTTGAGGTCCGCTGCCAAATCGAACAAGTCAAAATTATCGTCCGTAGCCGACTTGGCGACTGTCAACACTTGCGTCGAAGGTTGATCGGCGTCATCCCAGAGGACGTCCACTTCGAACGTTAGATCCTCAGTCAACATTCCTTCTTGGGGGCCAGTCGCAACAGCCGTGGTGCCGACCAAGAATCGAACGCCGTCTCCGTCATTAAGGTCCTTTAGTGGAATCGATTCATCAATGTTGACTCCTGACCCCAGAGCCGACAAGTCGATACCGACTCCCAGATCGATTGATGCTGCGACTTCGAACCGTGCATCGGACGCGGCGGTCACTTCGAGACTACCAATTCCAAGATCCAGTCCACCTCCCAGGTCCAGTTGGGTCGCCTGCGAGTAGTCTGCAGCTAGCTTCAGCCGTAGTTCTGCAGCTTTACCGTTGGGACCATCGACGAAGCTTAAATTGACTTGGTCTCCCAGCAAGACATTGAGCTCGCGTTCCAAGTCGCTCAGCGTTTGAAAACGAAATTCTGCAGACCTTCGCGCGCCTCCACCGAAGCCCAAGGTGTTACTGGCAGAATTGGGATCGGCTGACTGGTTGGCTGCAAACCCAAGTGATTCTGCTCCGATGATCTGTAGCGATTCGACTAGATCCGCGTTCGAGCGAAGCTGCAGAGTGCCCGAAAGCTCTTCGAAAAGAAACTCGAGTTGTCGCAGTTCCTGATTCTGCCCGCCGGCAGTTGCCTTCGTCAACGCGAAGTTCAGGTCATCGAGCAGGTCGGCCACTGAGCGGTTGTCGGCCATTTCGTCCACTGTCAGTTCAAGCGGAATCGGACTCGCACCATTGATTCCGATCTCGAAAGTTGTTGCTTCCAAGAGTTTGCCATCGTTGGGAGCAAAACCTGCAGCGGTGATTGCCTGGGTCGCCATTGAAAGGGAGAGTACCGCACCCGGAGCGGCTCCTGCGATGAACAGTCTCTCGGCTTCTGCCTGTGCCTCGATGATCTGGCCCAGACCTGCGTTGGAAATCGCGCGATTAAGGTCGTTGGCCAAGTCGTGCAGAGAACGATTGTCCTCCGTTTCTTCCGCAGTGACATGGAGCCGAACCGAATCCGCACCGTCAACTTGCACGAACGTCGTCAGGTCTTGTTCGATTCTGCCATCAATGCGACTCGGCTCGCCGCCGGGTTCGAGTACGGGCACGTGATAGAGCTTGCGAGCCAGCTCGGTCAACGTGCCGCTGAAATCCACCACCTCCTCAAGCGATGTGTCGATGAACGGAATGCCCGACTCAAGATCTAGCTCGGGCACCACGTCTTGAAGTGCCTCGCCAAAACGCACCAGCATCATCACGACATCACCGGGGTTTAGGCTCGAGAATCCCTGGAGGTCCTCCAGCCCGGTGGTCGAAAATGTCGGCGCGTTGCGATCGAAAAGATTGGCATCGCTCACTTCGATGGTCGGTCTCGGGTCGCCTGCCAATTCCACACCTGCGATCGAGCCACTGAGAGGCAGCCGGACATCGAGCGTCCCGTTCGGCGAACCAAACTCAAGGTCATCCGCGACTAGATCTCGCAGGAGAACTCTTCCCGTTCCCTGAGTAAGCGCACCCGAAATCGACGCGTCCAGGAGAGTTGTGCCACCGTTCACGCCAGCTTCAAGCACACCCAACGAAACGGATGCGTTCAGGTCACTCTCGGTGAGCGAGGCTGCTACGTTGAGTCCGTCGAAGCTCAAGAACGCGTCGGACGGATCTTGAATGGGGACTCCAAAACCGAACCCTGTCGTAAAAGAAACTTCGGTTCTAGGAGCCACGTCGATCGCGAGCTCAATTCCTTCGGTATAAGCGGCCAAATCGAAGGGCAATTGGACGCTGCCGGATGCATCGATATCTATGTCGAAGAATATCTCTTTCGCTTGAGGATCAAATCCACCTGTAAAGGAGAACGGTCCACGCGAGAGGGGACTTGTGTCGGCCGAGAATTGCAACCGTTCATGCAACTTCCGAGTCAACACATCAGCCAACCCGAGTGCCGTCGAGTTTTCTTGGTGCTCAGTGAAGTATTCACGTGCCGCTGCGGCAAAATCTAGAAAGTCACCCACATCCGTAACGGACTGGGCGTCCGCCGCATTCGCAAACATCGTATTCAAGTCAGTCTCGAGTACAGGGATGTTCGTGGTTAGCGCTGAATTGCTTGCCAACTCGTCGCCGAAGTCCGCGACTTGTTCAAGCAATCCCAAGATCTGGTCACGGGAATCTTGATTGAGCAGAATATCAACAACCACATCGGGTGCCTGCAGCAAATCATCGGTGCTGAGTTGAACGATCGGCGTTCCGTAATCGGCCACGTCGAACCCAGCCAGCGCGAATTCAAGTGGCAAGGACGCCGCCAAACTGCCACCGGTATCGAACGTGACTTCGGCACTGGACAGGTCTGCCAAGTCCACGATCGCGCCTTCATTCAAGGCCACACTGGCGTGAACTTCAGCAACAGCTCGACCGTCCACCACGCCAAGATTGAGGAAATCTGCCCCCAGTGAAACACTCGCAGACAAGTCCGTCACCGCCGCGCCGACTCCAGCCTTCAGCTCTTTCAGTTGAACCGTTGCCAGCAAGTCCGCAGGCGAACCGCTACTGAGGAGATCGCCAAGCCCGAGCTGAAATTCAACTTCAGCGTCCAACTCAGCACCAATCAGCATTTGACCAGTGCCTTGTGCATTCAAAGAGAGTCCAGGCGTCTTCACATCGAACTCAAGCGTTTCCTGCTTCTCCAAATCTAAGGCCAAGGAGAAACGCAGTGCTTGGCTCTCTGCATCGAATCCACCATCAAAGGCAAACGTGGGTCCTTCATCCAAGTCAGGGCCAAACAGATCGGGCAATTCCACTTCGATCAACTCGCCGCGCGGAATCTCGGTCGGCAACGATGTGTCCAAGTCGACGATGCTGCCAAGCAAGGAGCGTGGGAGACCCAAATCGAAGTTCGCTTCCCCCAGATTCACTCCACGCAAGATGGAGTTACTGAAATCTACAGAGTCCAGGTTGGCAGCGTTCAAGTTTGCGCCAGTGAGGTTGGCTCCACTAAAATTGAACCCCGTAAGATTCAGCCCACTCAGATTAGCGCCCGCCAGTTGCACTTCTTTCCATGCCAGGTCCAAGTCGCCGTCAAACGAAAAGCCCTGCAAATTGGCGAAGCGCAGGTCTAGCCCTTCAAAGGAAACGTCTCGAACTATTGCGCCAGACAAATCGATCGCGAATAGATTGCTAGACTCACTCCCTGAACTCGAACCGCTACCAAAGTGGATGTGATCCAGAATGGACCCCGCAAAGGAAACGCCGCGCAAGTCCAGGCCCGACAGGTCCATTCCGGAGACATCGGACAAGTCCAAGCCTGAAAGATCCCAGCCACTGAGATCGGGAATTATTCCATCTTCGAACAGACGCTTTAAGTCCAAGTTGCGACCGTTGGAGTCTGCTCCAAACAAACCATCGAAACTGTAATTGACATCAGGCAGCCACCCTCGCAGGTTGCTAGGCAACGTCAAACGATCGACGAGCGAAGCCTCTTCCTGCGATCCATCAGGCATGGTTGTCAAACGGCTGAAGAGCATGCCTCCGATATTGGTGAAGACATCTACACCATTGATATCCAACGACCCCAAGTGCACTCCGCTGAAGTTAGTGCCAATTGCGAGCACACCGCCTAAATTGACGCCTAGCAAATCCGCGGCGGAAAGGTCGGTGCCACGCAACGATACTCCCGATAGATCCGCTCCCTGAAAGTTGATGCCTGAGAGGTCGAGTCCTGAGAGGTCAAACCCTGCCAGCCGAGTACCCGTCAAATCCAATTCGATCTTCGACAATAAGCCACCAGAGTTTGCACGATGCACTTTGTCTGCACCCGTCCAATTCAAGTTGGGCATCCCGAATCGCCCCGCGAACTCACCATTAGGCCAACGCGTCTTCAGATTGATCAGGGCGCCGGAAATGTCGGTCAGCAAATCGCTATCGGACTCATTGCCAGCCGCACCTGAGTTGAGAAAGCCGAACAGAGCACCGTCAAAATTCACATCGATCAACGAAGCGCCGCGGAAACTAGCTCCACGAAGATCGGCTCCGCTGAAATTTGCTCCACGGAGGTCAACGCCGGAGAAGTTAACCCCACGCAAGTCGGCTCCGCTGAAGTCAACGCCGCGCATCCAAACGGCACCACCATCTCGAATTCCATTCAGACCAGTGTGCAATGAGAAGTCGAGTCCGCGAAGGTCCGCACCCCGAAAACTAAAGCCGCTGAGATCGCGAATGCCCGGTAGCAGGCCAAAGAAACTTCCGCCATCGTTGTTCGGATTCGAGCCGTCGATCGCTCGGCTCGTCAACCGTTTCAGCCGAGCTTGGATCGCCTCGATGAATCCACGCACAGAAGGCAGAGGATTACCGGGAGAAAAATCGAATGAATCGAAATAGTGCGTCGCCGCCTCGTGCAAGGAAAAGACTCGGCTAAACTCGATTGAGTCTCGTCCCGGAATCTGAGAGAGGACGAGTTCATTGAAGGTCTGATCCAGGATCGGAATCGGCTGGTTGACCAAAGAGTCCGCGCCGACGGCTCCGCTGATCTTCTGGTCGAGCGAATCCAATACGTCGAGCAATTTCTCCTTCAAATCAAAGCTGATCTGAAGATCCAGTTCGACATCGGGACTCGTCACAGCCAGTACGCCGTCCGAAACTTGGAAGAGCGGATCGGACTGCACGAGAATCACGCCCGTGCCGAAATCCTCGCTCCTAAAGCTACCGATGCTGGCGGTCAGCGGAAACGCCGCATCAAGAAACCCTTTGGCAGAGAACTCGACGTTCGGCCCAGCTTGCAACTCAGCAAGGGAGAACGAGTTGCTGCCAGAATCGTCGGTCAGACTGAGGTCAACTCCAGCTTCAAAGCGAAAGTGACCGCCTTCCACTCCGAGTCCACCGTCCGGTCCTCCCACACCGAAACTCAGGTTCGCTGAATCCACGATGGCTTTGGCACGCAACGCGCCCACATTTACGGTAACCGCTTCCGACGCATTCGCTCCCAGCGCATCCAAATCAAGGACCATCGAAATCGCTGCTTGAAACTGTGCGATGACGTCGAGACTAAGTGCGTTGTCGAATTGGACGCCCGCGCCGCCGGGCAACTCAATTCCTAACTTCTTCGTCGGTCGCGCATCCAACTCGAGTTCAAATTCCAGTTCGCGCGTCTCGGGGATCAGCCCTCCGCTGAACCGGACGGCACCGAATTCCGTCCGCTCTCGTAACTCTTGAGTTAGCACCTCGACTAATCCGAAGGCGCTCGGCGCTCTCCCCATCGCTTGTTCGGCTTGAAAAAAGCCCTCCGCTGCGTCAACGAGATTCAGCACATCACCGATTCGATTCACTGACGGATGGGCTGCCGCCTCCGCGAATAGCTGATTAGGGTCGCGATTGAGCAGCGGAATCGAAGTATTGGTAGCCGCGCTCTCCGAGACGGAGTTTCCGACTGAGCGGATCTCTCTCAGGCCATCCAATACCTTCGCTTGTGCTTGGTCCGTCAACAGGACATCCACTACGACCTCGGGTAATTTACGCTGCAAGAGATTGTTCGATCGAAGTTGCACAATCGGACGTCCGTACTCGCCAAGTCCCGTCAACTCATCGATCAGCGGCAGACTCGCTTCGGCACGACTGTTGAAATCGAAGTTGAACAGTTCGCGCAAAGAAGCGTCACGAATGTCTTGCAGGGAGATCTCTTCACCATCGGCAAACACAATTTCGCCTTGGACCTCTGCGACGGCCGTACCATCCGTTACCCCAAGCGAACTAAGGTCTCCCGAACCTAGATCAACCGTGGCTTCCAAGTCGGTGACCGCAGCACCGACGGCGGCTGAAAAATTACGGATATGGATGGTCGCATCATCCGGAGAAATCGAAGGGAGTTGTCCGCTTTCAATTCGGCTGATTGCATCGGACAGATCAATCCCAAGCGCCATATCCAAGTGCAGCCCAGCTCCAAACAGCAACTCGCCGCTCCCCGCAGCTTGAAGTGCAAGATCGGGTGTGGCAACAGAGAACGGCTTGGTCTGCTGATTCTCCAAGTCGACCAACAATTCCAGCTCCAGCTTGCCGTCGATGAAACCGGCCTTGAACGCAAACGGAGCTTGCTCTTCTTCGCTGGGCTGGACAATCTCAGGCAGCGTGACTTCCGTGATTTCGCCGCGAGGAATGGAACTTGGCAACTTCGTAAAGATATCGCCGAACGAGCCCGTCAAACTGGGCAACTTGAGTACATCGATCCTGGCGAGGCTGAGATCGAGTCCCTGCAGCAGAGCTCCTTTTAGGTTGACTCCCGCAAGATTCGTGCCCTGCAAAATGGCATGGCGTAGATCGACGCCTGACAGATCAAATCCTGAGAAGTCCAATCCACTTAAGTTCGCTCCGCGCAGTTTCAAACCGCTCCAATCGAATCCCGAGCCAGAATTTGAGCCGCCTCCACTGCCAAAATAAACTCCCGTGAAGTTGGCGAAACTGAGGTCCAGTCCGTCGCCTGCTCGCAAGATATTAAGCCCTTCGAGATTGGCCGTAGAGAAGTCGATTCCAAACAGACTGCTCCCAATCCCACCAAAGCGTGCATTGCTTAAGTTGCTGTCGGAGAAGCTGACGTTCGTCAGGTTCAATCCCTCGAAACTTACGCCTGAAAGATCCAGGTCTGAAAGATCAAATCCCGTTAGTGCATCCGCCGAAAGGCCAAGGCCTGAAAGGTCAAGATTGGGAAGTAACCCGATCGCAGTGTTCAGACTGACACCGCTTCCGAGGCTCGGAGAGTTGGTATCGATCGGATTGCCGGACTGATCCTTGGTTGAAGAGTCAAAGAACAAGTTCCGAAGTGAAACGAATCCGCCGCTGGGCAACTGAAACCCGCTGAAGTCGGTGCCAACGGCCAGAGCACCGGAAAGGTTGACGCGACTCAGATTAGCCCCGCCGAGTAACGTATTGCGCAGCGAGACTCTGCTCAAATCAAGGCCGCTGAAGTTCACACCGCTCAGGTCGAGCCTCGACAGATCAAATCCGGCTAGTGAGGAATTCGTCGCACTCAGTTTCGTTGCGGAAAGGTCCTCACCTGCTCCGACGCGATGCGTTGTTTCCGCTCCGGTCCAGCTCAGAGAAGGAATCCCAAACCGCCTGCCCAGCGCACCATTGGGCCAAATCGTCTGCGCATTGAAGAACGCCCCGTGAATAGATGTTGGCGAGCACAGCTCACGAGAAAAAGTATGTCCCGAGAATGACTCTTCGATGCTCGACAGGAACTCTCCGATCCGAGCGCCAGAGAGATCCACATCGATCAGGGACGCGCCTGCAAAGTTCACTCCGCGCAAGTCGGCCCCTGCGAACTTGGAACCCCTCAGATCCACTCCCCTAAAGTTCACTCCGCGCAAGTCGGCTCCGCGGAAATCGATGTCTCGCATGCGTAGCGCCGGCAACTGAATTCCCTGGCCATCCACGTGCGCCGAAAAATCTAGGCCGCGCAAGTCGGCGCCGCTGAAATCAAAACCGCTGAGGTCTCGAAGCTCGGGCGTTCTGAACCGGAAGGTCCTTCCCGATTGGTCTCGGTCGGTTCCATCGATTCCCCGGGCAGTAATCGATTTCAGTCGCTCTTGAATCGCTCGCACAAATTCACGAATGGACGGAAACTCGGGCAAGCCAGGCGGAAAATCGCTACCGTCCTCGCGCTGCGCCTTTCCATAAGTGAAGCCAGCAAAGAAGTGGGTAGCCGCCTCATGCAAACTGAAAATCCTACCCACTCCTGCGAGATCCTCGCCAGGAATCTGATCGAGAATCAGACTGTTCAAGCTCTCATTGAGGATTGGAATCTCTGTATTCAGGACGGAAGTGCCAAGCACGCCCGACGCTGACTCATCGAGCTTGGCTAACAAACCCAAAAGCGTGTCACGAATAGTCTCGCTGATTCTCAGATCCAGCGACAAAGAGGGTGTAGTAACGGCCAGACCTTCCTTGGAGTAGCTGAACAGTGGATCTGCTTGCACGAAGAGCGTCGCATCTCCGAAAACCGACGATGGGAAATCCGAGAAGGTTTCACAGCTGGCTACAAGCGGCAGGCTGGCATCCAATGAGCCTGAAGCATTCAACTGAATTTGCGATAGCAACTCGGCTGATGTAAGGTCTTGCAATTCGGTGAGTGTGTAGCGGCTGTCGCCGTCCTGCCCCACCAAGCCCACAGTCGCCATCGCCGCCAACGCGAACTCACCATCCTCGATTCCGATTTCCAGCGTTCCAAGGCTGGCGAGCGCTTCGAAGTTGGGATCCTCAACGGACAGCCCCAGTCGGACATCTTGAAAATCGACGCTGACCTCCTGGCTGGTAATGGGCCTGCCAGCAAGCAGGGGAGACAAGTCCACCGCAAATTCGAGTCCCGCATCCAGGGAAGCGTGATGGTCGAGTGAAACCATGGGCAGTTCGATGCCCGTGCCCGCATCGCCGGAACTCCCAAGTCCAACATCGGAGTTATCGCTCACGCCAGCAGCCATCTGCAGGCCGATGCGAATCTGACCATCCGCAGGATAAAACCCGCCAGTGATTTGCAATGGTCCTGCCGCGAGTTGCCCTTCCGCACTTGGTACCAACCTTCGCTGAATCTCACTGGAAAGTCGTGTCGCCAGCCCATGCACTGTCGGCGCTGGCTCTGCAAAGTAGTCGGTGGCGACGGCTCGCAGGTCGAACAAGTCGCCGATATTGGTACTCGGGCTGGCTGTTAAAAAGCTCGCCGTTGCTTCGGTAAGACTCTGCCCGAGAACAGGTACATCGGCCTGAAATGCATCGGCTTGAAGTAATTGCGCTAGCGCAGCATTGGCCTCTTCCAGTGCGTCCAACAGGTGCGACTGCAAATCCGTACCGATCGGCACATCGACACTGACGTTGGGCAGACTCCCTGAGTAGAGATTCTGGCTTTCCACTTCAACAATCGGATTCGCGAAGTCTGCCAGATCGTAAGCGCCAAGATGTCCGTCGAGAGGCAAAGTGGCGTCTAGCGTACCCGTTGCTGTGACAGGCACCTGAAAGTCCGCCAAGCTCTGAACATTCACCTGCGTATCATCGAACTGCAACTGCACGGTCGTGACCAAGTCAACCGTTCCCGCCTCGATACCAACTTGGCTGTCCCCAATCGTTGCTGTCAGGCTCAGCCCATCCCCAGTCGCCGAAGCGGTCAGCTCGATAGGATCTAACTGGACGAAGAACTCGGGGGAAGTGCCTGCATCGAGTCCGATTGTCATTGCTAGATCGAGACTTGCATCGACATCTAAAGTGCTTTGAAGTGCGAGTCCCAATCCCGCCTCATCTGTCGTCGGTGTAGTAAGCACAAAGTCGGAAGCACTCGATCTCTGAGCGTTTTGAATAAGCACGTCGAATCGATACTCATCGCTGGTCCCCTCCCGCACTCCGCCTCGTACTTCCAAGGCTTCTGGGGCAACATTTAGTGCGACCGCGATGTGTTGGGAGATGGCGTCCTGGATCGCGTCGGTAGAAACCGGATTCGTCGCCGGATCCGATGCAAAAATCGGCGCGAGGATTGCCTGGTAGTCCAATGCTTCGGCGACTCGAAACAGCTCATTCCAGTTTCGGTCGAAGCCGGCGAAATTGGTGTTGGGGTCCGGTTGAAGATCCAGACGGGTTGCATAGGCAGCCAGATCATCAAACCCACTCTTTAATTGCTCCGCATTTGCTTGCGACAATATGGCAGGAATGAGCGGACCTGAATCGCCCGCCAGCATCTGCCGGGACTCCAGCGTTTCGAGGCGAAGGGCACGCCCCAGAGCGTTTCGCCGCAACTCTTTGAGGGCATGACTTCGATCGGGACGGGGCGGCAGGTTTTTCGGTGAATTCATCGAATCGGTAACTTCCAGATGCAATGGCTCTGGCCGCAATGACGGTCAGATAGAAGGCTTCTGGAGTAGACCGAGGAATGAAACCGACCGTCCGCGCGATTCTCCCATTTTTCCTAGGAATCCTTTTCTCCAACAAACAAGGTTGGACCCCCGCAACTACGACTGCCAGTCTATCTCCGGAGAGGGGGCCCACGCACGCGGGAGGGATTTCGGGAGCTTTTTCCTTGGGCGAATCCAACAGGGGGAGGGTCTTTGTCTTGGCGTTTGAGTCAAGCACAATGAACAGTGAAGCAGCACGGCCGCAACGCGACACAAGAGACATTGATTGTGACTGAAGAAAAGCCCGCCTCCCATTTGGATTCCTCGTCGGATAGCGAAGACATTGTCGATCGCATTGCCCAAGATTTCTTGAGGCAGAGGAGGCTAGGGAATGCTCCATCCATCGACGAATTCGCGGAGCAACATCCTCAGATCTCCGAGCGATTAAAGGCCGTGCTTCCGGCTCTGATGATCATCGAAGACGTCCGGCCAGCTGCGCCGTCTAACGCAGCTGAACCTAGGTCCATACCCCAGCAGATTGGCGATTACCGCGTCATTCGAAAACTAGGACAGGGCGGAATGGGGGTGGTCTACGAGGCGGAGCAAGTTGCCCTGGGACGTAGAGTGGCACTCAAGGTTCTGTCGGCAGGCGTATTCAAAGACGCCAAACTCCGCGAACGATTTCAGCTGGAGGCACGCTCTGCCGCAAAGCTGCACCACACTAATATTGTGCCTGTTTTTGATGTAGGGCATGAAGGCGACACTTCCTACTACGCAATGCAGTTTATCGAAGGTCGTGGGTTGGATCTGGTGCTGGAGGAGTTGATCCGTCTGCGAGAAGAAGAGGGAGACTCTTCGGCCAGCGCAATTTCGACATTGCGTGGAGAGATTTCAGACCACGAGTCTGGGAGCACAGACCCGAAACGTAGGCAAGTGTTTTTCAAATCGGTTGCAAGGCTGGGCGCCGATGTCGCCGATGCCCTCAGCTATGCGCACGATCGCAACATCGTGCATCGTGATGTAAAGCCATCTAACTTGTTGCTCGATAACTCCGGCGTCATCTGGCTTGCGGACTTCGGATTGGCGAAGGCCGAAGACATCGAGCTCACTGCCACCGGCGACTTCGTAGGGACCGCACGCTACATGTCACCGGAAAGATTTCAAGGTAAGGGGGACCATCGCGTTGACATCTACGGCTTGGGGATGACGCTCTATGAAATTGTGACGGGGTGCAAAGCCTTCGACGCTGCGGACCGACTACAACTCGTAGAACAAATCTCCAGTTCAGAGCCGCGGCGACCTCGAACCATCGATCGACATCTCCCTCTGGACCTGGAGACGATCATCCTCAAAGCGATGGACAAGGAGCCAAGACGCCGCTACTCAGATGCCAAAGCGCTCGCAGCGGATTTGCGTCGCTTCTGTGATGATCAAACCATTGCAGCACGTCGCCCAAGTCCAGTCGAAAGACTTTGGCGGTGGACCCGCCGCAATCGTGCATTGGCCGCTGCCATTTTCTTGATGCAGTCTCGCATTGCCGTACTCT